>DASXWX010000116.1:0-4911 GCA_036503395.1 Candidatus Limnocylindrales bacterium | reverse complement strand
ACGTCCTCAACGTCGATGTCGTCCACGACGGCTCGGAGCACGGGCTGTGCGTCGTGGCCGACCTTGCCGACCTGGGCCAGGCGCGCGACGTCGTCGACGGGGCCGAGGCGGTCGTCCACCTCGCCGCGATCCCGGCGCCCGAGATCCGCCCGACCGGCGAGACGTTCCGGAACAACATGCTGTCGACCTACAATGTCTTCCAGGCGGCCGAAGGGGCGGGCTTCCGGCGGGTCGTCTGGGCATCGTCCGAAACGGTCCTCGGCCTGCCGTTCGACCGCCCGCCCGACTTCGCCCCGATCGACGAAGCGATCACGCCGCGGCCTGAATCCTCCTACTCGCTCTCGAAGCTGACCGGCGAGACGATGGCCGAACAGTTCGCGCGCCGAACCGCCGTGCCGCACGTGGGGCTGCGGATCTCGAACATCATGGAGCCCGGCGATTACGCCCGCTTCCCCTCGTGGCAGTCCGATTCGAGGGTGCGGAAATGGAACCTGTGGGGCTACGTCGACGTGCGCGACGTCGCCCAGGCGGTTCGGCGCGGGCTCGAGGCGGACGTTTCGGGCGCACCCGTCTGCATCGTCGCCGCGGCCGACACCGTCATGGCGCGGCCGAGTGCCGAGCTGATGGCCGAGGTCTTTCCGTCGGTGCCGCTGCACCGACCGATCGAGGGCCGCGAGACCTTGCTCGCGATCGACCGCGCCCGCTCGATCCTCGGCTACGAGCCCGAGCATCGCTGGCAGGAGGAACTGGCGGGGAGCTGAGCGACGCCGTGTGTCCGTGAAGCACGACCTGCGAACGAACGAGCGTGCCGCGTCGCAGGAAACGACGGATCCGCGAACGAGCGATGCACGTTTATGGGACAGTCGTGCACCACAAGCACAGCGCGGCGGCTGGAGGTGGCGCGCCGACCACCCTGCCTCGCGGGGCCGCCCAGGACTAGCCCCTGGCGCCGCCCGTGAAGTTCCACGACGCGAGATGCAGCGCCGGCACGAGCGACGCGCCGAGCTCCCACTCGGCCGGCACGAGCGAACGGTCTCGCCCAACGCCGAGCACCGCGCCCGGCGCGAGCGCCTCGTGGTAGGACTGGGTGAAGCGGAGGTTCTTCACCGGCCGCGAGATTCGGCCGTTCTCGACGAGCCAGACGCCGTTGCGCGTCAGTCCGGTCACGACCGTCGTTCGCGGGTCGAGGATCCGGGTGTAGTGGAACTCGGTGACGAGCAGGCCGCGATCCATGCCGGCCAGGAGCTCGTCGATCGAGCGGTCGCCCGGGCCGAGAACGATGTTCTCCGGCAGCGCCCCGAAGTCGTCGCCACCGGGAACGGCGCTGCCGGTGCTCTTGGCGCCGGCCTTCGCCGCGGTTCGGCGAGTGTGAAGCACCGCCTCGGTCACGCCCTTCGCGACGACGTCCACCCGCCGCTTCGGGGTGCCCTCCGCGTCGAACGGGACGCCCATCTGACCCGGATCCGTGACGTCCTCGCGGATCGAGATCGCGGGGTCGAACTGAGCCTCGCTCACCCGCGCGAACGACTGCCCTTCCTCGACGGCCCGGCCGTTGAAGCCGTAGATGAAGAGGAAATGGAGGAGGTCGACGACCGCGGCCGGCTCGAGGACCACCTGGTACCGACCCGGCTCGAGATCGGTGGGCGCTGCGCTGGTCCGGGCCTTCTCACCGGCGATCCGGCCGAGGTCGCCCGAGTCGAGCGCCGCCAGGGACACGTCCGCCAGGCGCACGCCGCCGTCGGAGGTGGAGGTCCGGGCGATGCCCTGCTGGATTGCGAGGGTTCCGCGGCCTGCCAGGCGCTGACCCGCCGAGTTCGCGAAGGCGACCTCGAAGCCGTCGCTCGAGCAGAAGCCCGCCGTTTCGAGGCCATCGGCGCCGTCGACGAACGAGCGGACGTGACGCGCCCGCTCGCTCGGGGCGGCGAACGCGGTCGCCTCGTCCCAGTGCTCGACTGCCGGGGCCGGATCAGCCGGCGCGAGCCCCGGCCAGTCGGGGTCGACCGGCCGGACGCGGGCCGTCTCGAGGGCGTCGTCGACGAGCCGCGCGAGTGCCTCGCCACCGATCGAGCCCTCGAGCGCGGATGCCGCGACGCGTCCGTCGAGCGCGACGCGCAGCCGAACCGACGAGACGTCCTCGGCCACGTTCTGGTGGACGAAGCTGTTCGCGAACCGCGTCAGCGCCGAGCGACCGGTTCGCACCAGGACCTCCGCCTCGGCGTCGCCGGCCTTGCCACGGACGACCTCGAGGACGCGCTCCGCGATCGCCTCGGGGGCGAGCACGGTGGCCTCGCCCGGAGCTGCCGTTCGTTCGTTCGTTGCGGTCACCCTCGCACCCCCACCCGGATCCCCTGGAACCTCGCGGGCGCCGCCGGATGGCCGGTGTGGCCGACCTGGCCCGGCTGGCCCTTGCCGCAGTTCGGTGTGCCCCAGAACGTCCATTCGTCGCGGTTGCCGAGCATGTCCATCGAGCCCCAGAAGCGCGGGCTGATCGCCGTGTAGGTCGGGTTCTTGAGGAGCCGCGTCCGCTTGCCGCCCTTGATCTCCCAGCCCATCTCGCAGCCGAACTGGAAGTTGAGCCGCTTGTCATCGATCGACCACGACCGGTTCGTGTCCATCAGCACGCCGTCGTCGGTCGCCTGGACCATGCCCTCCAGCGTGTCGTTACCGGGGATCAGGCCGACGTTCGTCATGCGCACCATCGGGATCCGGTCGTAGCCGTCGCCGCGGACTGCGCCGCCGGCCGGAATGCCGGCCAGGGCCGCGGAGTCGCGACCCGACAGCACGCCAACCCAGATGCCGTCCCTGACGATGTCGACAGGGTGGGCGGGCGTCCCCTCGTCGTCGTAGCCGAAGGATCCGAGCGCCCCTGGCAATGTCGCGTCCGCGGTGATGTTCATGAGCTCCGACCCGAAGCGGAGCGAGCCCATCTGGGTCAGGTCGAGCCAGGAGGTCCCGGCGAACGCGGCCTCCCAGCCGAGAATCCGATCGAGCTCGACGGCGTGGCCGACAGACTCGTGGATCTGGAGGGCCATCTGCTCCGAGCCGAGGATGAGCGTCGTCGCGTCGAGGGCCGGACATGGGTCCGCGGAGAGGAGCTGGACGGCCTCCTCGGCGATCCGTGCCGCGTTCGACGGGAGGTCGAGCTCGCGGACGAGCTCCCAGCCGCGTGTCCCGTACTGGCCCCGGATGCCCGGGTAGCTGCGGCGCTGCGTCTCGCCCTCACCGACGACCGTCGCGTTCATCTCCGCGCCGCACTCGGCGATGTGCTGATCGACGTGCGTCCCCTCGCTCGTCGCGAGCCACTTGCGCGTGTCCCAGACATGGCTGCTCGCGAGCCCGACGGTCGCACCGTGTTCCTGCATCGTCCTGGTCACGCTCTCGAGGAGCGACGCCTTCTCGTCGACGCTCACGCTCCATGGGTCCTCGTCGCAGCGGCTGGACCACGAGCCTGTCTGGGCCGGGACGGGAGCGAGCTCCAGCGGCGGCCCGGGGACGAGCGTCGACGCGCGGGCAATCTCGGCGGCCGTTTCGCCCGCGCGGCGCGCGGCTGCCGGGGACGCCTCGGGAACCGCGAAAAAGCCCCACGACGAGCCGATCAGCGCGCGCACGCCGACGCCGGCGCGCTCGCTCCGCTCGAGCGACTCGATCACGCCATTGCGGGCGGCGATCCCCTCGGCGCGGCTCTCCATCGCCCGGGCGTCGGCGTAGCGCGCCCCGGCATTCAACGCGGCCTCGACCGCGGCAGTGGCAAGGTCGTCCATCGCCCGATCCTAGGCGTCGGGGAGGATTCGTGTCCGGCGGTCAAGTGTCCGCGTCGGGACGGGCGGTCCCATCCCCGGACCGGCACCGGGCCCGAGGTCGACTGTGGGCATTTCCCACCGCTGAGACGGGTTTTGGGGTCGGCGGGCTCCCTGGACGCGTTTCACGCCCCGAAGCTCGTCCGAATGTGGGCCACGGCCCACAGACGGAGCCGGTTGGCGCGCCAGATCTGCCGATTCGGGCTCGGTGGTGGGATATCCCCACATCCGGCGAGTACCGGACATCCGGCGGGTACGGCCGCGGTCCCTCACGGAGACTCGAAGGTGACGGCGGCCGACGTCCGGAACGTCTGTGTCCACTCGGCAGCGGCGACGCGAAACGACACCCGGACGCCGTCGAACGTCACTGCCCCCGCCTCGGACGACTCGACCGCGAGCACGACCTGGATCGGTCCGTCGGCCGACGTGAACGCAAACGGCTCGAGCGGACGGGCGAGCGAAGCGAAGTCGAGCGCGGACGGGAGGCCGCGCGTCGTCGTGAACCCGATCCCGCCGCCGCCGAGGTCGCGTCGCCGGACGACCCAGGCGCTCACGCGAGGGCTGCCGCCCAGGTTGACCGGCGTCACCCCGATGAGCTCGACTCGATCGCCATCCGCGGCCACGAGGTCCGCGACTCCCACGAGCGCTCGTTCGCCGACCCTGGCCGAGCCCGTGATCGTCGTCGCGTCGGGCTGCGGGAAGTAGGCCGCACCAGCCGTCGAGCACGACGCCAGCGCGATCAGCGCGACCGCGAGACCCAGACCCAGACCCAGCACAAGGAGGGTGCTACGTGTCACTCGCGTTGATCACCGAGGCGCTCGAGGGGTAGGCCGATTGGCCGTAGAGGTAGTGGCTCGCCCGCCCGGAGCCGAAGTCGTAGTGGGTCGTGACGTTCACCGACGAGCCACTCTGGGCACCGAGGTTGACACCGAAGACGGTCACCGCGAACTGGACCTTCGCCATCGTGTTCGTCGAGCGAGTGAACGTGCTGTTGCCTCCGAACAGGTTCCAGTAGGCGGTCCGGCGGTTGTCGTAGTAGCCGATCGAGGTGGTGTCGTAGGTGATCCCGCCGACCCAGCGCATCGCTTCGGTGTGGTCGTAGCCGCGATAGACG
>DASXWX010000115.1:0-2954 GCA_036503395.1 Candidatus Limnocylindrales bacterium | reverse complement strand
CGATCTTCAGCCTCGAGGTCGACCCGCGGGAGGCGGCCCTGCGTGAGACCGAGGAGGCGATCGGGCTCGTCCTCCACGGCTCCGATCCCGTCGAGCTCTCGCCCCAGAACGCCTACATCCGCCGCCTCCAGCATCAGATGGCCGAACGGGCGAACGTCGTCTCGCGCTCCCGCGGGCGCGAGCCCTATCGGCGGGTCCGGCTCTACCCCGACGCGGCCCGCTCCGCGTGGCGCTAGGCGCCGATCATCCGGCGCGGAGCGGCGACGGCGGCGGCCTCGCGATCGCCCACGTCGTGCTCGCAACGAGCGTGCAGCGTGGCCTCGCCAACGAGCAGTGGTGCTTGGCGAGCACAACCTCCCAACGAGCGTGCGGAGCACACCGACGGGATCGCCCGAACCCGCGTTGACGTGTGCGTGCTCATTCGCCGTTGGTGCTTCTGGAGCACAGGCGCTGGAGCCGATCCTGCTGCCTCACGAGCGTGCGGAGACAACGGCGGGATCATCCGAATCCGCGTCGACCTTCGACGTCGAACCGCTGCGCCACGGGTAGCGCTTCGAGTGATTCTGGGGTTGCACAGGCTGCCACTCTGTCGGCCCGCTGCTCGACACGCAGCGCCGCGACGCGATTGGTCGAAAGGTGGTGTCCGGGATGCAGCGCGGAGGGGTCGCGGCGACGGTCAGCCGGCGCTCGATCCCAGCCAGATTCGCTCGCCGAGGAAGCGCTGCGTTCCCGGATCCCAGGGGAAGAGGATGAGGACCTCGAGGTCGACCGCCAGGCCGGACGGCCGCGCTCCTGCCCACGGTCCGAGGTTCGTTCCGGTGAGGCGGGCCGCCTCGAAGACCCCCTGGGGGCCGACGACGATCTCGGTCAGCGCGAAGCTGTTGTCGGGGAAGGCCGCGAAAAGCTCGGTGTAGAAGGAGCGCGCGCCGTCGTGGCCATTCCAGCGCTGGCCGGTCGAGACCAGCTCGTAGACGCAGTCGGGGGCGAGCGTTGCGACGAGGCCGTCGATGTCACGCCGATCCTCGGCGATCGAGTGGCGCACCCAGAGCCGCTTGATTCGTCGGAGCTCGTCCGGATCGAACCGTCGGTCGAGGCGAGCCCGGACGTCCGACCCGCTCACGAGTGGGCGAGCACGGACTGAGCCGCGTGCCAGCCCGACATCCCGTGGACGCCGCCGCCCGGGGGCGTCGACGACGAGCAGATCCAGAGGTCACTGCCGAGTCGGTACGGGTCGAGCGACGGCCACGGTCGAAGGATGAGCTGGCGGATGTCGGCGATCCCGCCGTTGATGTCGCCGCCGACATAGTTCGCGTCGTACGCCTCGAGCTCGGCCGGGCCGACCGTGCGGCGACCGAGGATCCGATCCCGGAAGCCGGGCGCGAACCGCTCCACCTGGGCCTCGATCCGGTCGGTCATGTCGACCGCCGAACCGGCCGGGACGTGGCAGTAGGCCCAGCCGATGTGGCGGCCCGCGGGGGCGCGGGACGGATCGAACAGCGTGGGCTGGACGAGCAGCACGAACGGGCGCTCGGGCTCGCGGCCGGCCGCGACGGCGGCCTCCGACGCGACGAGCTCGTCGAGCCGGCCGCCGAGGTGCACCGTGCCGGCCCTGGCGACCTCCGCCGACCGCCAGGGGATCGGGCCGTCGAGCGCCCAGTCGACCTTGAAGACGCCGGGTCCGTAGCGGAACCTGCGGGCCGCGAACCGGTCACGGCGGCTCATTCGCGAACCGGCGATCGCGAGAGCCTGACGGGGAGTCACGTCGAGGACCGTGGCCGCCGCCGGCGGCAGGTCGGCCTCGGAGGCGACGCGCGCGTCGACGCGAACCTGGCCGCCGTTGGCTTCGAGCTCGGCGACGAGCGCTTTCGTCAGCTGCCCGCTCCCGCCCCGGGCCAGCGGCCACCCGACGGACTGCCCGAGCATCCCGAGCACCAGCGCGAACGACGCCGAGAGGGGGCGGTCGAGGGCGACCATCGAGTGCGCCGCGATCCCAGCGAACAGCGCGCGCGCCGGGTCGTCACGGAACCAGCGCGAAGCGAGCGTCGAGGCCGGCAGCAGGGCCGGGAGGCCGAAACGAGCGAGAGCGATGGGATGGCGTGGAGCGCGGACGACCGGGCCCAGGATCGCCGGCAGGAGCCGCTCGACGTCGTCGACGATCGGGCCGAAGAGGAGCTGCCATCTCCGGCGGTCTCGCCCCAGCCCAGCCGCCGTCCGCTCCACCGAGCGCTCGAGGAAGGCCACCCGGCCGTCGTCGAGCGGGTGTGCGAGAGGCGCGTCGGGATGGACCCAGGCGAGGCCGCGGTCGGCGAGATCGAGCCCCCGAAAGAACGGCGAGGCGATCCCGAGCGGCTGGACGCTCGAGCAGACGTCGTGGACGAACCCGGGCAGCGTCAGCTCGGCGCTGCGAGACCCGCCGCCTGGCTCGGCCGCGGCCTCGAGGACCTCGACCGAACGGCCGGCACGGGCGAGGGTGATCGCGGCCGCCAGCCCGTTCGGGCCGGCGCCGACGACGACCGCGTCGAGTCGCGGGTCGGTCCCGTTCAGGCCTTCGATCCTTCGGTCGCCTCGTCGTCGCGCCGCCGGAACATCACCCACGGGTGGCTCATCACGTAGAGCCCGGTCCGGATCGCCGCGTTGTGTCGAATGTTGCGCGCGTTCCGCCACTGGCGCCGCCGGTCGACGCACGTCTGCTCGAACGACGGCTCGGCGCTCACGCCGAAGCGCGTCGCCAGGTTCCGGAGGGTCGCCTGCCAGAACTCGTTCTCGATCCGGTGCCCGCCGAGGGCCATCGTCAGCTCGTAGAACGGGTCGTTCGCGCGGAGGAGGACCTCGATCGAGACGACGGTCGTCGGGCCGTCGGCAACGGCCGAGAAGGTGATCCACGAGGCGAACATGTGGCCCTCGGGGGTCATGAACGTGAAGGACTCCTCGTCGGCGTAGATGACCATCACGCC
>DASXWX010000114.1:0-1573 GCA_036503395.1 Candidatus Limnocylindrales bacterium | reverse complement strand
TGGCGAGCAGGTTCATCGAGGCCGCGGGCTCGACGAGGGGGCGCAGGAGCGTCGACCAGGCGAATCCGAGCAGCACGTACGCTGGGTAACCGGTCGGGTGGGCAACGCCGAGGACCGGAGCCACGGTCTGGAACTCCGCCGTGTCCCAGAGACCGACGGACGGCAGGAGCGTCGTGCGGTAGAGCGCCAGCGCGGCCGCCGCCACGAATAGCGGAGCGACGACGGCGGGCTCGAGGCCGGCAGAGGAATCCCCGGACCGCGAGGGCCCGTCCCGAGGTTCGGTCCGGGCTCGGGGGATCACGGCGGGCTCGCTCCGGTTGCTGGGATGCCGCCGACGGCCGCGGCACGGCCCGTCCGCCGATCGACGGCGGTTCGGTGCGTACGATATGGGTTCCATCCCGGCGTCGATCGCAGACCGGAGGCGCGCGATGACCACCCAGCCGACGGCGATCCGCTTCGTTCCGACCGAGGACCAGTACGCGTGGACCTTCGGCGGCTGCGAGCCGCTCATGCATGTCGAGCCGGGCGTCGTCCTCGACCTCTTCACCGAGGATGCGTTCGGCGGGCGGATCCGGTCCGCCGCGGACATCGCGAGCCGGTCCATCGAGTACCCGTTCATCAATCCGCAGACCGGGCCGTTCTACGTCGAGGGTGCCGAGCCCGGGGACACGCTGGCGATCCATCTCATCGACGTCCAGCCGGCTCGCGACTGGGGCGTCTCGACGACGGTGCCCCTGTTCGGGGCGCTCACGTCCACGAAGTTCACCCCGACCCTCCAGCCGGCCCTGCCCGAGCGGACGTGGATCTACGCCGTCGATACGGCAGCGCGCGAGGTCGTCTACCGGGCGCTCGACTCCGACTACAGCGTTCGGCTGCCGCTCGAACCGTTCCACGGAACCATCGGCGTCGCGCCGGCTGCGGGCGAGGCGCGCAACGTCCTCGTCCCCGAGGCCTTCGGCGGCAACATGGACACGCCCGAGGCGCGGGCCGGGACCACGATCTACCTCGGTGTGAACGTCCCGGGAGCGCTGTTCTCGATCGGCGACGGCCACTACACGATGGGCGAGGGCGAGGTCTGCGGGGTCGCCGTCGAAGGCTCGATGAACACCCGCCTGACGGTCGACCTGATGAAGGGCATGTACTGCGAGTGGCCTCGGCTCGAGGACGACGACGCGATCATGGTCGCCGGCTCGTACCGCCCGCTCGAGGATGCGTTCCGGATCGCGCACACGCAGCTCATCACGTGGATCGCCGCGGAATCGGGACTGTCCGTCCTCGATGCGTACCAGCTCGTCACGCAGGCGTCGCGGTCGCCGATCGCGAACGTCTGCGACGCGAACTACACGATCGTCGCGCGGATGCCGAAGCGCTTCCTCCCCGACGTCGGCTGGATGGCCGGGATGCACGACCGCCTCAGGGCGGTGGCGAAGTCGGTCGGACCGCGCCCGTAGCCGTCGCCCGCGTCAGGCGGAGGCGACCGCGACCCGGTCTGTCGAGACGCTCGAGCGACGAACGACGAGGTTCACCGGGAGGACCATCCGGGCGACCTCGGCACGACTGCCCTCGATCCGGT
>DASXWX010000113.1:0-14260 GCA_036503395.1 Candidatus Limnocylindrales bacterium | reverse complement strand
CCTTCGTGCCGGACGCCGCGCCCGGACGTGGCTGCCACCGCGGCGTCCCACGCTCGCGGACGCCGCGCTCGACCGGGCCGTCGCGCTCGCGGTGGACGGTCGTGGACCGCGCCCCCTGGACCGTTCGTCCCGTCCCGTCCTCGTGGTCGGCGCCGGCTCGATGGGCCGCCTGGTGGCGGTCGCGGCTCGTGGTCGCGGCCTCGACCCGCTCGTCGCCAGCCGAACGGCGGCGCGGGCGGCGGCAGTTGCCGCGGTCGCGGGCGGTCGCCCGGTCGCGCTCGACCCGGGGCCACCGATCCTCGCGCAGCTCTCGATCGGGGTCGTCGCGCTCTCGGGCCCGTGGACCCTCGGCCCGGAATCGCGCGCCGCCATTCTCGCGTCCGGGGCACCGATCATCGACCTGTCGTCTCCGCCCTCGGTACCCGCCGAGGTCGCGGTCGCTCTCGGCCCACGCCTCGTGACGATCGACGACCTTGCCGCGCTTCCCGCGATCGACCCGGGGCTGCGGTCGCGGCTCGAGGACCTCGTGGCGTGGACGCTCGGCGAGTTCGACGCGTGGGCCGCCCGCGACGACGATCGAACGCTCGCGGCGGCCCTCGCCGATCGGGCGGAGGATGCGCGGACGGCCGAGCTCGCCGCCCTCTGGCAGCGCATGCCGGACCTGGATCCGGGCGTGCGTGCCGAGATCGAGCGGATGGCCGCCGACCTCACCGGTCGTCTCCTCCGTGATCCGCTCGAGCGCCTCGGCGAGGATGCCGACGGCGGACGGGCTCGACTCGCGCGGGAGCTCTTCCGGCTGTGAGCGGGCGATGAGCCGATCCGCTTCCAACGGCCGCAGCCGGCCGATCCGGATCGGCACGCGGGGGAGCGCGCTCGCGCTCGCGCAGGCCGAGCAGGTCGCACGGGCGCTGGGGGCCGAGGGCCGACCACACCGGATCGTCGTCGTCGAGACCGAGGGCGATCGACGCGCCCCCGACACCGCGTGGGGCGAGGGCGCCTTCGTCGCGGCGATCGAACAGGCGCTCCTCGACGAGCGAGTCGACATCGCGGTCCACAGCGCGAAGGACGTTCCGACCGAGATGGACGAGCGGCTCCGGATCGCGGCCTACCTGCCCCGCGCGGATCCCCGCGACGCGCTCGTGGCGCCGATCGCGTCGGCCGTGACGTCACTGGAGGATCTGCCCCCGGGCGCGGTGGTCGGAACGGACAGCCCCCGCCGCTCCGCGTTCGTTCGCGCCGCCCGGCCCGATCTCCGCGTTCGACCGCTCCACGGCAACGTCGACACCCGCCTGCGCCGTCTCGACGACGGCGAGGCGGACGCGCTCGTGCTCGCGATCGCCGGGCTCGTCCGGCTCGGCCGGGAGGATCGGATCAGCGCCGTCCTCGAACCGGCGGTCGTCCCGCCGGCGCCCGGTCAGGGCGCGATCGCCGTCCAGATCCGCGCGACAGACGCCCCGCTCATCGCCCTCGGAGCGGTCCTCGACGATGCCCGGACGCATCTCGCGGTCGCCGCCGAGCGGACGTTCCTGCGCGCGACCGGCGGCGGCTGTCGCTCGCCGATCGGAGCGCTTGCGACGATCGACGGCGATCGCCTCCGCCTGGTCGCCGGACTCGCGACCGATGCCTCGAGGCCGCCGGTGCTCGATGCGATCGAGGCGCCGACGCGAGAGGCGCGCGCCGCGGCGACGCGGCTCGCCGAACGCCTGCTGTCCGCGGTCGCGGGGTCCGATGAACGACCGACCGTGATCGTCACCCGTCCGCGCGCGGCCACGGGCTCGCTTGCGGCCGAGCTCGCGCTCCGGGGGATCGCGACGCTCGTGGTCCCCGCGATCGAGATCGCGGCCCTCGACCCCAGCCCGGACCTCGACCGAAGCGTCCGGGCAGCCACGGCTGCCTCGATCGACTGGACGGTGGTCACGAGCCCCACGGCCGCACGAATCCTCGCCGGTCACGTTCGCCGGCTCGCCATCGACGCACGCCCGCGGCGATGGGCCGCGATCGGCCGAGCGACCGCCGCCGCGATCGCATCCCTCTCGCGCGGCGACGTGTGGCAGCCGTCACGACCCGACGGTGCCACGCTCGTGGCAGAGATCCCGCTCTCGGACGGGGAGCATGTCTCACTGGTCCGCGGTCGCCTCGCCGGTGATCGGCTCGAGCGTGGGCTCGCGGGTCGCGGCGCCGTCGTGGAATCGGCTGTGCTGTACGAGACCCTCGAGGGGCCCGGATCGTCGCGGGAACCGCTCGCGGCCGCGCTGGACCGCTCGCCCGCGGCCGTGGTGCTGAGCAGCCCGTCGGCCGTCCGCGGCCTGCTCGGGCTCGCCGGGAAGCGCCGTGCGGACGTGCTCGGGCTGACGGCGGTCTGCGTCGGGCCGACGACCGCGGCCGCGGCGCGCGAAGCGGGGTTCGGCACGGTGCGCGAGGCGACCGCTCCGGACGCAGCGTCCGTCGCCGCGGCGGTCGCGGCCGAGGTCAGCGTCGCCGCCTCAGTCCAACCCACGCACACGGCGTCGGTTGCCACATGACCGCCCCCGTCCTGTTCCCGCCCCGCACCTCGACGCGCGGAACGCGCCCGAGCGGCCCGCGCGACCGGCCGCGGCGCTTGCGGGCGAGCCCCGCGATCCGGGCGCTCGTCCGCGAGACACGCCTCCACCCATCGATGCTCGTCGCGCCGATCTTCGTCCGGCTCGGCAGCGGCGTTCGCGAGCCGATCGCATCGCTGCCGGGGCAGTCGCGACTGTCGCCGGACGAGGCGGAGCGCGAGGCCGAGCGCCTCGCCGGCCTCGGGGTCGGCGGGGTGCTCCTGTTCGGGCTGCCCGCCGACAAGGACGAGGCGGGCAGCGGCGCGTGGGTGGACGACGGCGTCGTCCAGCTGGCGCTCCGGCGGATCCGGGCCGCGGGCCTCCCGCTCGTCCTGATGGCCGACACCTGCCTCTGCGAGTACACCGCGCACGGCCATTGCGGTCCCCTCCTGCCCGACGGATCCGTCGACAACGACCGAGCGCTCGTCGCGCTCGCACGGACCGCCGTCTCCCAGGCCGAGGCGGGGGCGGACGTCGTCGCCCCGAGCGCGATGATGGACGGCCAGGTCGCCGCGATCCGGTCCGCCCTCGACGACGATGGACACGTCGGGGCCGCGATCATGGCCTACGCGGCGAAGGCCGCCTCGGCCTTCTACGGCCCATTCCGGGACGCAGCCGGGAGCGCACCGGCGTTCGGCGATCGGCGTGGCTACCAGATGGACCCGGCCAACGGGCGGGCGGCCCGGCGCGAGCTGGCGCTCGACGCCGACGAGGGCGCCGACATCCTGCTCGTCAAGCCGGCGATGCCCCAACTCGACCTCGTCGTGGCAGCCCGCGCGGCGCACGACCTGCCGGTCGCCGCGTACCAGGTCTCCGGCGAGTACGCGATGCTCGCTGCGGCAGCCGAGCGGGGCTGGCTCGACTGGCGGGCGACCGTCACGGAGGCCGTGACGGGGATCGCCCGGGCCGGTGCGGACATCGTGATCACCTATGCGGCCGCGGACCTCGCGACCTGGATTCGGGAGGAGCGGTCGTGAGCGACTCCGGTGGCACCTTCATTCATGCGCTCGGGCTGGGACTGACGGCCGAGTGGCGGCGGCGCAGCCCGACCGACCGTCGAGCGGACCTCGACTCGTTCTGCGAGGCGGACGCCGAGGCGATCGGCGACGGGGTCCGGTCGCTCGTGTATTCGTCGATCGGGCTCGAGCCGGGGACCGACCTGCTGCTCTGGCGGTCGGCTCAGCGCGTCGACGCCCTCGAGACGGCGGCGGCGCGGCTCCTCCGGTCCGCGCTCGGCGGCTGGCTGACCGTGACGCAGTCGTTCCTCGGCCGGATGGGGCCGTCGCAGTACGTCGTGAAGCCGTCCGACCAGGAATCCGGGCTGACGGGCGAGGCCCGCGGGCGCTACGTCGTCGTCTACCCGTTCACGAAGTCGACCGACTGGTACCTCCAGGCGCGCGAGACGCGACAGGGCGTGATGAACGAGCACATGCGGGTCGGCCGGTCGTACCCGACCGTCCGCCAGGCGCTCGCGTACTCGTTCGGGCTCGACGACCAGGACTTCGTCGTCGCCTACGAGACGGACGACCTCGACGCCTTCGCAGACCTCGTCCGCGAGCTCCGGGGCACCGACTCGCGCCGATCGACGATTCGCGACACGCCGCTCCTGCTCGGGATCGCCCGGTCCTTCGACGAGATCGCGGCGCTGCTCGGGGCTGCCGCATGACGGCGGCCGCCCCCGCTCGAACGCGCCAGGCGGATCTGCGGGAGCGCGCCACTTCGCTCTTTCCGGGCGGCGTCAACAGCCCCGTCCGGGCGTTCCGGGCCGTCGGCCGTGAGCCGCTCATTCTGCGTGAGGGCCACGGCGCATACGTCTGGGACGTCGACGGCCGGCGCTACCTCGACCTGATCGGCTCGTGGGGAGCGGCCCTCGTCGGGCACGCCGACCCGGCCGTGGTGGCCGCGGTCCGGGCCGCCGCGGACGACGGCTTCGCGCTCGGCGCCACGCACCCGCTCGAGATCGAGCTGGGCGAAGCGATCCGGGACGCCATGCCCGGCCTCGAGCGCCTCCGGTTCACCTCGTCGGGCACCGAGGCCGTGATGAGCGCGATCCGGCTCGCGCGCGCTGCCACGGGCCGCGACCTCGTCGTCAAGTTCGCCGGCGCCTACCACGGGCACAGCGACGGCCTGCTCGCCGAGGCGGGCTCCGGGATCGCGACGCTCGCCATCCCCGGCAGCTCGGGCGTGCCGGCCGCCGTCGCGGCCACGACCATCGTGCTGCCCTTCAACGACCTCTCCGCCGCGACGCTCGCGTTCGCCGAGCACGCCCGCAGGATCGCGGCGGTCGTCGTCGAGCCCGTCATCGCGAACAGTGGCGTGATCGCACCCCTGCCGGGCTTCCTCGAGCACCTCCGCGAGCTCACGCGCGCCGACGGAGCGCTCCTCGTGTTCGACGAGGTGATCACGGGCTTCCGGCTCGGGCTGGGCGGCGCGCAGGCGCGCTTCCGCGTCCGTCCGGACCTCACGACGCTCGGCAAGGTGATCGGCGGCGGTATGCCGATCGGCGCGTACGGAGGGGCCACGGACCTCATGGCGCTCGTCGCCCCGGAAGGCCCGGTGTACCAGGCCGGGACGCTGTCGGGTCATCCGCTCGCGATGGCCGCCGGGCTCGCAACCCTGCGGCAGCTGACCGAGGAGCGCTACGGCGCTCTCGAGGCGTGGGCGGCCGTGCTGGCCGAGGGGCTGGCCGATGCCGCGGCCCGCGCTGGACGGCAGGACGTCACGATCGCGCGCGTCGGGTCGCTCCTGACGGCATTCTTCCGCACGAGCGTGCCGGTCGACGCGGCCGAGGCCCTCGAGTCCGACCGCGAGGCCCATGGCCGGTTCTTCGGCGCGATGCTCGACGCGGGCGTCCTGCTCCCGCCGTCCCAGTTCGAGGCCTGGTTCCCTGGGCTCGCTCACGGCGAGGCCGAGCTCGAGGCGGTCGTCGCCGCCGCCGAACGCGCATTTCGCGCGTGAACGACCGCCTCCTCCGCGCCTGCAGGCTGGAGCCGGTCGACGCGACGCCGGTCTGGTTCATGCGCCAGGCCGGCCGCTCGCTGCCGGAGTACCGCGCGATCCGCGAACGCGCGACGCTCGAGCAGGTCGTGGCCGACGCCGCCCTCTGCGCCGAGGTCACACTGCAGCCGGTTCGACGGTTGGGGGTGGACGCCGCCGTCCTCTTCGCAGACATCACGACGCCACTCCCGGGCCTCGGGATCGACGTCCGGATCGTCGACGGGGTCGGCCCCGTCATCGACCGGCCCGTCCGGTCGGCGGACGACCTCGCCGCGCTCCGGCGGTTCGAACCCGAAGCGTCGGTGGGACCGCTCCTCGCGGCAATCCGCCTTCTGCGCGCGGAGCTCGATGTCCCGCTCATCGGCTTTGCCGGGGCGCCGTTCACGCTGGCCGCGTACGTCGTCGGTGGACGCGCGTCCCGCGATGCCGCGGCGGTGAGGCGCCTGCTGCTCGAGGCGCCGGACGTCGCCGACCGACTCCTCGCGACCCTCGCCGACCTCGCGATCGCCTACCTGGGCGCCCAGGTCGCGGCCGGCGTCCAGGTCGTCCAGCTCTTCGACTCGTGGGCCGGCGCCCTGTCGCCGGACCTGTACCGCGACCGGGTCGCCGCGCATTCGCGCCGCGTCCTCGACGCCGTTTCGGCGCTCGGCGTGCCCGCAATCCACTTCTCGACGGGCACGGCCGGCTTCCTCGAGGATGTCGCAGCGGCCGGGGGCGACCTGATCGGCGTCGACTGGCGGATCGCTCTCGACGATGCCTGGGCGCGCATCGGCAACCGGGGAATCCAGGGCAACCTCGATCCGGCCGTTCTCGTCGAGCAGTGGCCCGTGATCGAGGCCGGGGCCGATGCCGTTCTCGCGGCCGGGGGCGGTCGGCCCGGTCACGTCTTCAACCTCGGCCACGGGGTCCTGCCCGAGACGAATCCGGACCACCTCGCCCGGCTCGTCGATCTCGTCCACGAGCGAAGCGCCGTGGGAGCCGCGGCGTGACCGGGCGCGAGCGGCTCCTCGCGGCCTGTCGGGGCGAGCGGGTCGACGCCACGCCCGTCTGGTTCATGCGCCAGGCCGGCGGCCGCCTGCCACGCTACCTCGCTCTGCGCGAGCGCCACTCCGTGCTCGAGATCGCGAAGACGCCGGCCCTCGCCGGGGAGGTGAGTGCGGCCGCGACCGACGCGCTCGGGACCGACGGGGCCGTCCTCTTCGCCGACATCATGCTGCTGGTCGAGGCGATGGGCATCGACCTCGACCTCACCGAGGCCGGCCCGGTCGTCGAGCGCCCGATCAGGTCGCCCGCCGACCTCGTGCGCCTCCGTGCGGTCGATCCGGACGCCGACCTGGGGTTCGTCCTCGAGGCGATCCGTCTCGTCCGCGCCTCGCTCGGCGAGCACGCCGGGGTCGTCGGCATCCTCGGCGGTCCGTTCACGCTGGCCTCGTATCTCGTCGACGGCGGCCCGTCGCGCGACCAGATCCGGGCCCGGATCCTCATGCACGCCGATCGCGGAACGTGGCACGACCTCCTCGAACGGCTGACCGCGGCGAGCATCGCCTACGCGCGGGCCCAGGTCGCGGCCGGCGCCGACGTCCTGCAGCTGTTCGACACGTGGGCGGCGGCGCTGACGGGCGCCGAGTACGAGGCGTCCGTCGCTCCGTACACGCGCCGGATCCTCGCCTCGGTCGACGTACCGACGGTCCACTACGTCGCCCGTTCGGCGCCGATCCTCGACGCCGTCGCGGCGACCGGCGCGACAGTCGTCGCGATCGATTCGCGCCAGTCGCTCGCCGACGCCCGTCGCCGTCTCGGTGACGGACGGGCTATCCAGGGAAACCTCGACCCGGCGCTTGTGATGGCCGGCTGGCGCCAGGCGGCCGAGGGCGCGGCCGAGGTCCTGGCCGCGAACGCCGGACGCCCGGGCCACGTCTTCAACCTCGGCGAGGCCGCGCCGCGCGACGCCGACCCGGATCGCCTCCGTGACCTCGTCGCCTTCGTCCACGACCGGACCGCCGCTGCCGGGAGCGGCGACCACGCACCGGAGACCGTCCATGCCCTCGCCTGATCGCCCGATCGGCGTCCTGCTCATGACCTACGGCTCGCCCTCTTCGCTCGACGACGTCGAGCGCTACATGACCGCCGTCCGCGGCGGACGCACACCCGAGCCGGACCTGGTGACCGAGTTTCGGCGCCGCTACGACGTCATCGGTGGCTCGCCGCTCATCGAGATCACGCAGCGTCAGGCGGCGGCCGTCGAGGGCGCCCTCGGCGATGGTTGGCGGGTCCGCGCCGCGATGCGCTTCTCCGCCCCGACGATTGCGGACGGGCTGCGCGAGATGGCGGCGGCCCGGGTTCGCGAGGCCGTCGGGATCGTCATGTCGCCGCAGTACTCGCCGCTGCTCATGGGCGGCTACGGTCGCGCGGTGGAGGCGGCCCGGGCGGATGTCGGCGACGAGTCGCCCGCCGTCACGATCGCCGGCGACTGGTTTCGCGAGCCGAGCTTCGTCGAGGCGCTCGGGTCGCGGATCCGCCAGGCGATCGAGCGGCTGCCGGCCGGCGAGCGCTCGAGCGTCCCGGTCCTCCTGACCGCCCACTCGCTGCCGCGCCGCGTCGCCGAGCAGGAGCCCGGATACCTGCGCCAGCTCGACGAGACGGCCGAGCTCGTCGCGGCCGCGTCGGGGATCGGACCGGAGCGCTGGCGGTTCTGCTGGCAGAGCGCCGGCCATGAGCCGGGGGAGTGGATGAAGCCCGACTTCGCCGACCTCATGCCCGTCCTGGCATCGGAGGGTCATCGGTCGGTGGTCGTCGCCCCGGTCCAGTTCCTCGCCGACCACCTCGAGATCCTGTACGACGTCGACGTCGGCGCTCGCGAGCAGGCCGAGGCGGCCGGGCTCCGCTTCGAGCGGATCCGCTCGCTCAACGACGATCCGACCTTCGTCGCCGGCCTCGCGGCGGTCGCGCGCACGACGGCGGAGCGCGGAGCGTTGACGACGGCCTGATCCTGCGGGTCATGGCAGGCCGACGCAGGACCGTCGGCGCCCGGGCATGGATCCGGGGGCACGTCGCGTCCGCGGGCCCGATCGAGGTCGCGCACGACCGGTCGTGGGCCACGGTCTGGCGCGTGCCGATCGCGGGCGGGACCGCCTGGTTCAAGGCGTGCGCGACGATCGTCGCGTTCGAGCCGGCGCTCACCGTCGCGCTCTCGGCCCGCTGGCCGGACCGGACCGCCGAGGTGGTCGCGGCCGACCTCCAGCGCGGCTGGCTCCTCCTGGCGGACGCCGGCACGCGCGTCGATCGGCTCGGCAACCCGCCCGAACTGTGGCTCCGGGCGCTGCCGCGGTACGCAGAGCTCCAGCGCGGGGAGTCGCGACACGCCTCGGAGCACCTTGCGGCCGGCGTGCCGGACCTGCGGCTGGCGACGCTGCCGGAACGCTACGAGGATCTGATTCGGGCCGACCTGCCGATCGGGGCCGACGAGACGGCCTCGGTCCGGGCGTTCGCGTCCCGGTTCGTCGCGCTCTGCGAGGAGCTCGCGGCGGTCGGGATCCCCGACAGCCTTCAGCACGACGATCTCCACCTGACGAACCTCTATCTCCGCGGCGACGAGACCCGCGTCCTCGACTGGGGCGATGCCTCCATCGGGCATCCCTTCGCGAGTCTCGTCGAGACGTTCCGCTTCCTCGAGGAGTTCAACGGCCTCCGGCCGGACGATCCGTGGTTCGGACGGCTCCGGGACGCGTATCTCGAGCCGTGGGGAAGCGGGCTCCGTGACGCGTTCGAGCTCGGGCTCGTGGTCGGCGGCTTCGCCCACGCGATCCCGTGGCTCCGTCAGCGCGCCGCGCTGCCGCGGGCGGACCGCCCCGAGTTCGACTCGGTGTTCGCGGTCCTGCTCCGGCGGGCGCTCCGCGCCTCCGATACGATCGACCGGTCGGCCCGTCGGGTGATCCCGCCGGGCCCTTCGGCACGCCCGTGAGCCTCGCCCGCGCCCGGACGGCCCGATGACCGATCGACCGCAGGGAGGCCGCGTGAAGCTCATCGTCGGGCTCGGGAACCCGGGCACCCAGTACGCGGAGACCCGCCATAACATCGGCTGGCTCGTGCTCGACCGCATGGTCGACCGCGCGGGCTGGTCCGGCGGGCGCGAACGCGACGCGGCGCGCGTGGTTCACGGCCGGTTCCGCGGGCTCGACGTGACGCTGGCGAAGCCCCTGACGTACATGAACGACAGCGGCATCGCGGTCCGCAAGCTCCTCGCGCGCGAACACGTCCCGATCCACGACATGCTGGTGGTCTGCGACGACCTCGCGCTGCCCTTCGGGCGGCTCCGGTTTCGGGAGGGCGGCAGCGCCGGCACGCACAACGGACTCCGGTCGATCATCGACGAGCTCGGCAACGAGAAGTTCGCCCGGCTCCGGCTCGGGATCGGCGAGCCCGAGGGCGCCCACCGCTGGCGCGGCCACGTCCTTGGCCAGTTCGCGGCCGAGGAGCGGCAGCGGCTGGACGAGCTGTTGGATGCCGCGGCCGACGCGGTGGAGACCTGGACAAGGGACGGTACGAGCAAGGCCGCGAACCGCTTCAACGGGTTCGAGCTGCGGCCGGCCGACGAGGACCGCCTGGCGGCGCCGGGCGACGTCGACGGGCCCCCGGACGAGAGCGGGGTCCGCCGCACTCGAACGGGCTGGCGCAAGGCGCGACCGGCGGACGAGGAGGGCGGTCCCCAGGCCGCGACAGGACGGGGGCGATCGTGATCCCCTCGTGGCCACGCTCCCGTGGCACGCCCGATCGCCACGGTTCGTATCCGGCGGCGATTCCGCCGATATCGCGCCGGATAGCGATCCGGGCGGTCGAACGAACGCGGCGGATGCCCGGTCGCGTTGACCAGGACCGAGTCGCGCCGAACACCACCGTTCATGGATGGCGCGGCGCGCGGTCGGCCGCCATCCGCGTGCCCCCGCGGAGGCCCACCGGTGACTGACGGGCGGAACCGCGCGTACGCCGATCGAATGCGTGGGCGCGGCACGCGCGAGCGCCGGGTCGCCGAGAAGGTCGCGCGCGAGTGGGCCGAGCGGCGGGCGGCCGCCGCGGCGTCGGAGCAGGAGCTCGACCTGGAGCGGGCGAGCGCGGAGGCCGAGGTCGAGGTCGCACTCGAAGCGGCCGGACGGCCCGACCGGACCACCCGGCCGGCGAACCGAGCGGCGCCCACGGTCAGCCGCTCTGCTGCCGACGCACGGGCGCTCCGGCCGGGACGCCGGATCCCCGACCTGTCGGCGCTGCCGCCGCTCCTCGCCGGGACCGGCGCCTTCCAGTCGCTCGTCGAGCGGCTTGGCCCGGCCGGCGAGGCGCCCCGGACTCGCGGCCGGCACGCCGGACTCACCTCCGCACCGCACGGCGCGAAGACCTATCTCGTCGCCGCGCTCGCGCTCGCGGCCCGAGAACGGATCTGCTGGGTGGCTCGGGACGCCGAGATCGGCGACCGCGTCGCGGATGAGCTGACGGCCTGGCTCGGCGACTCCTCGGCGGTCGTCCTGGAGCCGCGGACTGCGCTCGCCTACGAGCGGAGCGAGCTCGTCCCGGACGAGACCGCCGCGCGCGTCGCCGCCCTCGCGGCCTGGCGTTCCGGGGCCGCGCGCGTCCTCGTCGCCAGCGTCCAGGCGCTCGTCCAGCACACACTCGCGCCGGCGGACCTGCCGTCGCAGACACGGACGCTCCGCGTCGGTGCGCGCGTCAGCCAGGAGTCGCTCCTCCGCGACCTCCTCGACCTGGGTTACACGCCCGTCCTCGAGGTCGGTGGCCGGGGCGAGTTCGTCCGCCGGGGCGGCCTCGTCGACGTCTTTCCGCCGTCGGGCGAGCTGCCCGTCCGGATCGAGCTCTTCGGCGACGAGATCGACTCGCTGCGTGCCTTCGACCCGACCGACCAGCGAACGGTCCGGGCCGTCGACGACCTCACGCTGCTGCCGGCGACGGAGTTCCTGGCTCCGGCCACTGGCCCGGGCGCGGTTCGCGAGCGCCTCGGGCCGCGGCGCGCGAAGGCCCTTCCCGAACGCCTCGTCGGCGACCTCTCCCGATTCGAGGCCGCGGACGATAGCCGCGCCATCGACGTCGGCGACGCCGCGGAGGTGTGGGCACCGCTTCTCGCGCCGGCCACGGGCCTCGATCACCTTCCGCCCGGAACCCTGGTGGTCCTCGACGAGCCTGGCGACGTGGCCGACGCGGCCGACTTCCTGTGGCGCCAGGCGGATGAGCGGCGGGCGGAGCTGACCGCGTCTGCCGATCTCCCGGCGGATTGGCCCTCGACGTACCTGCCGAGGCGCGACTGGAAGGCAGCCCTGGTGACCGCCCGCACGCTCGAGCTCACGTGGGAGTCGGAGCCGCCCGAATCGGTCGCGATGGCGTCCGGCGCGCTGAGCTCGGGCGACCTGTTCGGCTGGCGCGAGCCCGTCCTCCCGCCCGGCCGCACCGCGACCCTCGACCAGGCCCTCGAGCACTGGCGAGAGACGCGCCAGCGGGTCGTGCTGGCGTCCGACCAGAGCGCCCGGCTCGCGGAGATCCTCGCGGACGCCGGCCACCCGACGGCGGTCGTCCACCGCGTCGGAGAGCCACCGCCGGCGGGTGCGGTCGGGCTCGTCGAACGCTCGCTCAACGGCGGCTTCGAGGGCGGCCCCGAGAATCTCGCCTTCGTGACCGACCGTGAGCTGTTCGGCTCCGTCCGGGTCAGGCGGCCGAAAGCGCTCCGGCGAGTCGTCCCGCGCGACATCCTCGAGCGCCTCGCGCCGGGCGATCTCGTCGTCCACGTCGACCACGGCATCGCCCGGTACGAGCGGATGCTCCGACGCTCGACCGGAGCCGGCGACGAGCGCGACTATCTCGAGCTCGCGTTCGAGGCCGGCGACCGGATCTTCCTCCCGGTCGAGCAGATCAACCGGATCAGCCGCTACGCGGGCGGGGAGCGGCCGCAGCTGAGCAAGCTCGGCGGGACCGAGTGGCTGCGGACGAAGCAGCGCGTGCGCAAGGCCGTCGGCGACCTCGCCAGGGACCTGCTCGAGCTCTACGCCGCGCGAAGCCGGGCTCGGGGCCACCCGTTCGGCCAGGACACGCCCTGGCAGGGCGAGCTCGAGGCCTCGTTCCCGTACGAGGAGACGCAGGACCAGCTCCGGGCGATCGTCGAGACGAAGCTCGACATGGAGGCCGGCCGGCCGATGGACCGGCTCGTCGTCGGCGACGTCGGCTACGGCAAGACCGAGGTCGCCCTTCGCGCGGCGTTCAAGGCCATCCAGGACGGGCTGCAGGTCGCGGTGCTCGTGCCGACGACCGTCCTCGCGGCCCAGCACCTCCGGACGTTCTCGGAGCGGTTCGGGGCGTTCCCGATCCAGGTCCGGCTCCTGTCGCGGTTCGTCTCGCCCCACGAGCAGAGACGAACGGTGGACGGCCTCGCCAACGGCTCGGTCGACCTCGTGATCGGGACCCATCGCCTGCTGTCCAAGGACGTCCGGTTCCGGAGCCTCGGGCTCGTCGTCGTCGATGAGGAGCAGCGTTTCGGCGTCGCGGCGAAGGAGCGCCTCAAGCAGCTCCGGCGGGAGGTGGACGTGCTGACGCTCTCGGCGACGCCGATACCGCGGACGCTCAATCTCGCGCTGGCCGGCATCCGCGATCTCTCGGTCATCGAGACGCCGCCCGAGGATCGCCTGCCGATCCAGACGCGGGTGGCGGAAGCGTCGGCCGGTCTCGTTCGCGACGCGATCCTTCGCGAGCTCGATCGCGGCGGCCAGGTCTTCTTCGTCCACAACCGGGTCGAGACGATCGAGGCCCAGGCCGAGCAGCTCCGGCGGATGCTCCCGAATGCACGGATCGTCGTCGGCCACGGCCAGATGGCCGAGGGCGCACTCGAGAAGGTCATGCTCTCGTTCGCCGAGGGCGAGGCCGACGTCCTCGTCTGCACGACGATCATCGAGTCCGGCCTCGACATCCCGAACGCGAACACGATCATCATCGACCGCGCCGACACGCTCGGGCTCGCCCAGCTCTACCAGCTCCGAGGGCGCGTCGGGCGGTCGGCCCGGCGGGCGTACGCCTACCTCCTCTATCGCCGGCGCGAGCGGATGAGCGAGGAGGCCCGAAAGCGGCTCCAGGCGATCTTCAACGCGTCCGAGCTCGGGGCCGGGTTCCAGATCGCCCTGGCCGACCTCGAGATCCGGGGCGCGGGCAACATCCTCGGCGGCGAGCAGTCGGGCCATATGGCCGCGGTCGGGTTCGACCTCTACTCGCGGATGCTCGCCGAGGCCGTCGAGGACGAGAAGGCCTCGTTCGAGGGCCGCATCGCCGTCCACGAGCCGCCCCAGGCCGTCGTCGACCTGCCCCTCGAAGCTCACCTGCCCGACGACTACGTCCCCGACGAGGCCCAGAAGCTCGAGCTCTACCGGCGCCTCGCGCGGGCCCGGACCCCCGGCGACGTCGCGGCGTTCCGCCAGGAGGTTGCCGACCGCTTCGGGCCGATGCCGGCGCCGGTCCTCCGGTTGGCCGAGGTCGCCGAGCTCCGGCTCCGCGCCGAGACCGCGGGCGTGTCGTCGATCGCCCGCGAGGCCGGTCAGCTCGTCGTCCGCTTCGGAGCCGGGCTGTCGAGGGCGACCGCGATGCGGTTGCTGAGCGGCGCCCCGCTGCCGGGCGTCCGATCCGGCGATCTCACCTTCGCCTCGAACCAG
>DASXWX010000112.1:0-13410 GCA_036503395.1 Candidatus Limnocylindrales bacterium | reverse complement strand
CCGGCACCGACCCGGCTGTCGACGCTGATGCGGCCGCCGTGCATGTCCACGATCGACTTGACGATCGCGAGGCCGAGGCCGCTGCCGCTCCCCCGGGCTTCGCTCGCCTGCGACCCGCGGTAGAAGCGCTCGAAGATCCGGGGCAGCTCGGCCGCGTCGATCCCGACGCCCGTGTCCGCGACCTCGATCGTCGCACCGTCGCCCTCGGGAGCGAGGGTGACCCGCACGCGACCGCCGCGGCCTGTGAACTTGATCGCATTGCCGACGAGGTTGGTGACCACCTGCCCGATCCGCTGCGGGTCGTGCCGGATCCGGAGCGGCGACGTCGGGAGCTCGAGGCGGAGCGCGATGTCGCGCTTCCTCGCGGCCGGGTCGGCCTGCTCGACCGCCGACTCGATCGCCGCCCGGAGGTCGTCCGGCCGCAGGTCGAGCAGGACGAGCCCTGACTCCAGCTTCGAGAGCTCGAGCAGGTTCTGGGCGAGCCAGTCGAGGCGCTCGAGCTGGCCGGCGCTGGCGTCGAGGAACTCCTTCCGCGCCTCGGGGTCGTTGCCCGCGCTCTCCTGGAGGAGCTCGACGAACGTCCGGAGTGCCGCGATCGGCGTCCGCAGCTCGTGCGAGACGTCGGCCAGGAAGTCGCGGCTCCGGTCGCGGTCGCGGCGGATGATCGCCACGCTCTCCTCGAGCCGGTCGGCCATCGTGTTGAACTGCTGGGCGAGGGTCGCGAGCTCGGCGCTGCCGGCGCTCGCCGGCTCGAGGTCAACGCGTCGCGTGAGGTCGCCCTCGGCGAGTCCCCGAGCGGCCTCGGTCAGGCGACGAATCGGCGTCGTAAATCGACGGGCGAGGACGATCGCGACGAGCGCTGCCAGCCCGACCGCCGCGATCGTGAGGACAACGAGGAGGCTCGTCGCCTGGGCCAGGGTGGTGGCCCGGAAGGTATAGGCGCCCGACAGCGAGACGGCGATCCCGTAAGGGTGAGCGCCGCCAGCCTGCCAGGCGTCGTCGTAGCGCGCGTCGGCGTCGCGGGTCTGGCTGCCCGACGGGGTCGCGGTCAGCCGGCCCGAGAACGACCCGTTTGGCGCCGCGAGGACGGTCGTCCCGGTCGCCGGTCCGGGCTGCGCCGTCCCGAGCGTGATCGTGACGTCGGCCTGGGCGATTCGGGCGAACAGTGCCATGACGTCGGGCCCGAGTGCGGGGCGGACCGCCGGATTGAGCGCTCCGTCCGGCTCGATGACCGGGGCGTCGTCGGCCGCCGGCGCCACGAGGGCGACCGCGAAGTCGCGGACGGTGAGTGCCCTGGCCCGCAGGTCGCCGCTCACCTGGTCGCGGGTGAAGTCGTCGAGCCGGTTGATGACCACGGCCGACACGAGCGCGAGCGTCAATGCGGTGACGCCGACGAAGCTGAGGGTCAGGCGCGCCTGGAGCGAGAGCCGCAGGAACGGCCGGAGTCGGCTTCTGACCCCGACCGGCGGGGTCGCGTCAGCGTTCGGCGAATGCGTAGCCGACTCCCCGAATCGTCAGCACGAACTGCGGCGTCGACGGGTCGTCCTCGATCTTGTCGCGGAGGTGGCTGACGTGGACGTTGATCGTCTTGTCGTCCTGGTCGAGCGCCTCGTAGTCGCGGATCAGCTCGAGCAGCTCCGGGCGGGTGTAGACCCGTCCTGGCCGGCTGGCGAGGTGGCGGAGGATCTCGAACTCGGTCGGGGTCAGGCTTACCCGGCGGTTGCCGCGCTGGACACGGCGCCGCTCGAGATCGATGACGAGGTCGTGGTGGCGGATCACACGACCTCCGGCAGCATCGGCAAGGTCGCCGTACGCACGGCGCAGGAGGGCCTTGATCCGGCTCATGAGCTCGCGCAGGCCGAACGGCTTCGTCACGTAGTCGTCGGCGCCGAGCTCGAGGCCGATCACCTTGTCGACCTCGTCGTCGCGGGCCGTGAGGAACAGGACGGGCGCCTTGACGCCCGCCGCGCGCATTCGCCGCAGGACCTCGAAGCCGTCGATGCCGGGCAGGCGGACGTCGAGCAGGACGAGATCAGGGGCCTGCGTCGTCGCGAACTCGAGCCCCTCCTCGCCCGACCGGGCGACCGCGACCTGGTAGCCCTCCTGCTGGAGCGCGTACTGGATCCCGCGGGCGACCGCGTGCTCGTCCTCGACGATCAGGATCGTGGCGGCCATCGCCAAGCGAGAGTACCAAGAAGCCGGCATTTGCTATTCTCGGTCGCTCCCGACCACGAGGAACCCACTCGACCATGCCCAGCAACCGCCCCAGCCTCGCGGCCCAGCGGCGCGACGTGACCGGCAAGGCTGTCGCCCGGCTCCGGCACGCGGGCCGCCTTCCGGCCGTCGTCTACGGTCGCGGTGTCCCGTCCGAGAACATCTCCGTCGACACGCACGAGTTCGAGCTCCTGCGGCGCCACAGCGGCGCGAACGCCCTCGTCGACCTGGCCGTCGACGGGGGTCGCGCCCGGCCCGTTCTCGTTCACGGGGTCCAGGTCGACCGCGTGAGCCGGAAGCCCCTCCACGTCGACCTGTTCGTCGTCCGGATGACCGAGGAGCTGACCGTCGACGTGGCGCTCCACGCGACCGGTGTTGCCCCCGCGGCCGACAAGCTCGGCGGGACGCTCATCCACGGACTCGAGCACGTTCGTGTCCGCGCGCTGCCCGGCAACATCCCCGAAGCGCTCGAGTACGCAGTCGACGGGCTGGCCGACTTCGACGCGGCCGTCCACGTCCGTGATCTCGTGGTGCCCGACGGGGCGACGGTCCTCAACGAACCCGACGAGCTCGTCGCGAAGGTCGAGCGGCCGCGCGTCGAGGCGGTCGAGGAACCCGCGGCCGAGGCCGAGGCCGCCGAGGAGGGCGAGGCCGCCGGCGAGGCTGCGGCGGAGACGGCCGGAACCGAAGCCGAGGCCGAGCCCGAAGGCTAGGGACCGTCGGTCCCGGGCCGGCGCCGGCTTCGCCCGACCGGCCACGCAAGCCGCGAGGGCCAGTCGCGTCAGGCGTCCTCGTCCATCCGGTGACGTTCGTCATGACCGGACCGCGTGGTTGGTCATGACGCGATCCGGATGATCGTGACTTCGCCCCAGTGCCTCGGTGCGCGACGGTTGTGGGCGTCCACGCCACCGCCACCACCGAGGCGAATCTGATGCTCGACGCCGCCATCTCATCCCACGCGCCCGCACAGCCCGCGGCGATCGACGGCGGCCGCGCCGCCGCGCCTCCGCGCGGCCTCGAGGCTGTCGCCTTTGAGGCCGTCGGCAAGTCCTTCGGGGCCACGCTGGCGCTCCACGATGTCAACCTCGCGATCCCGGCGGGCCAGACGGTCGCGCTGCTCGGGCGCAACGGCGCAGGAAAGTCGACCGCGATCAACGTGATGCTCGGACTGCTGACGGCGAGCAGTGGCTCCGTCCGGACGCTCGGCCTCGACCCTCGGGCGGCCATTGCGGCCGGACGCGTCGGCTCGATGCTGCAGAGTGCCGGCCTGCCCGCGGGTGCCGCGGTCGGCGAGCTCGTGGAGCTGGCTCGCGCGCTGTACCCGCATCCGCTCGGTCGTGACGACGTGCTCGAGCGAGCCGGGCTCGCCAGCCTCGCCCGACGTCGTGTCGAGACTTTGTCGGGCGGCGAGCTCCAGCGGGTCCGCTTCGCGCTCGCGATCGCCGGCGACCCGGACCTGATCTTTCTCGACGAGCCGACGGTGGCAATGGACGTCGAAAGCCGGCGCGCCTTCTGGGACGACATGCGTCGCTTCGCGGCCGGCGGCCGGACAGTCCTCTTTGCGACGCACTATCTCGACGAGGCCGACCAGGTGGCCGACCGGATCTTGGTCCTCGAGCGCGGCCGCCTGGTCGCCGACGGGTCGAGCGCCTCGATCAAGGCGGCGGTCGCCGAGCGACGGGTGCGCTTCACCCTGCCCGGAGCCGACCGGGTGGCGATGGCGGCCGTCGACGGAGTGATCGGCGTCGAGATCCACGGCGACGCCGTGGCGTTGTCCTCGCGCGACGCCGATGCCACCGTCCGGGCGCTCGCCGGGGCCGGCGTGCCGTTCCGCGACATCGAGGTGGCGGGCCCGAGCCTGGAGCGCGCCTTCCTCGCGCTGACCGGCGCATCGCCCGACGCCGCCTGAGCCCGAGACCCGATCCGTCCGCAACACAGTTCGAACAGGGAGTTGCACGATGCTCGCGCTCGCATTTCGCTTCGCCGACCGCAGCCCGGTCGCCGCGTACCTGCGGCTGGAGATCCGCCGACAGCTGCGCAACCGCCGGTTCGTCATCTTCACGATCGCCTTCCCGGTCATCCTCTACGTCCTTTACACGGCCGTCCTCGAGACCGACACGAACGGCCCCGTGGCCGGCCTCGCGTGGCCGGTCTACTTCCTCGTCTCGATGGCCTCCTACGGCGCGATCGGCGCCGCGATGAGCCAGGCCAATCCGATCGCGGCCGAACGGGCGAGCGGCTGGACGCGGCAGCTGCGCGTCACGCCCCTGCCCGGTTCCGCCTACGTGACCGGCAAGCTCCTGAGCGCCGTCCTCCTCACGCTGCCGGCCCTGGTCCTCGTCTCGGTCGCCGGCGCCAGCGTCAACCACGTCGACCTCCGGCCGGCCGCCTGGGTCGAGCTGGTCGTCGGGCTCGCGCTGAGCTCTGTTCCGTTCGCGGCGCTCGGGATCCTGCTCGGCTACCTGTTCGACACGGATTCGGCGCAGGGCGCCATGGTGCTGACGTTCTTCGGGATGGCCATCCTCGGCGGCCTGTTCGCTCCGATCGAAGCGTTTCCGGACCCGCTCGCTACGATCGCCCGCGTGCTGCCGTCCTACCACCTCGCGGCAATCGGCCGGGCGATCGCCGCGGATCGGCTGCCCGACCTCGTCGACGTCATCGTCCTGACCGCGTATGCCGTCGTTCTCGGCGGCCTCGCCGGATGGCGCTACCTGCGTGCCGACGCGCGTGCTCATGGCTGAGCCCGGGCGGGCGAGGTGGCCCCGGATCTACCGGTGGTTCGTCCTCTTCTTCGTCCTGTACCCCCTCGTCGCGGTGTTCACGTCGCCGACCGATCTGCTCGATGCCGTCGCCGCCCTGGCCGCGACCGTGATCTTCCTGGGTCTCGTCTGGGTCGGCTGGCGCCTCCCCGGGAGCGATCCGCGGCGGGAGAGCTGGGTCGCCACGGCGGGCGTGCTCGCGATCGTCGTGATCTCGACGCTGCTCGTGCTCCACGGCCGCCACACCTGGCTGGCGTTCTTCTACTACGCGTCGACCGGCGCGAGCCCGCTGCTGCCGCGGGAGCGAACGCTCGCCCTCATGGGCCTCTCCGGGATCGCGGCCGGCCTCTCGACGGTTGCGGTCTCGGGCGACGCGGGCGAGGCCGCGGTCCAGGGCGTCTCGGTTACGGTCATCGGTCTCCTCGTCTTCAGCGTGAACGAGATGCGCCGCACGAACCGCGCGCTCGTCGAGGTACGGCACGAGCTCGCGCGGCTCGCCGTGGC
The DNA here is from genome assembly GCA_036503395.1 of Candidatus Limnocylindrales bacterium. GTDB lineage: Bacteria > Chloroflexota > Limnocylindria > Limnocylindrales > CSP1-4 > DASSHA01. The sequence goes on along the minus strand of DASXWX010000112.1, from coordinate 7,933 downwards.
GGACGAGCGTGCACGGATCGCCCGCGATCTCCACGACACGCTCGGCCACAGCCTGTCGCTGATCGCCCTGAAGAGCGAGCTTGCGGGTCGGCTGCTCCCCGACGATCCCGAGCGTGCCCGGGCCGAGATCGGCGACGTCGAGCAGGTGGCGCGCGAGGCACTGGCTTCCGTCCGGGAGACCGTCAGCGGCTTTCGTCGCCCGTCGCTCGGGGCCGAGCTGGACGGGGCACGCCGGTCACTCGCGGCAGCCGACATCGAGATCGACATCGAGGCGCCGGGAGTGGACCTGCCACCAGCCGTGGACGCGGTCCTTGCCTGGACGGTCCGCGAGGCGACGACGAACGTGCTCCGGCACAGCGGCGCCTCGCGGGTGCGGATCCGAGTCGACCGCGACGCCGACTGGGTCGTCGCCGGGATCGAGGACGATGGTCGCGCGGCATCCGATCGTCGGACCGCCTCGCCCGAGCCGGGACCGGTCGGGTCCGGGCTGGCCGGTCTCGCCGAGCGGGTCCATGCCCTCGGCGGCGGGCTCGAGGCAGGATCGTTGCCGACCGGCGGGTTCCGGCTCGACGTCCGCCTGCCGCTCGAGTCGGCTGCCACCGGGTCCGCGCCAGCGGTGGCCCGCCGATGATCCGCGTCCTGCTCGCGGAGGACCAAGGCATGGTTCGAGGCGCACTCGCCGCGCTCCTCGGGCTCGAGCGCGACATCGACATCGTCGCCGAGGTCGCTCGCGGCGACGACGTGGTGCCCGCGGCCCTCGCGGCCCGACCCGACGTCGCGCTCCTCGACATCGAGATGCCCGGGCTTGACGGCTTGACCGCGGCTGCGCAGCTGCGTGCGGCGGTGCCCGCCTGCCGGGTGGTGATCCTGACGACGTTCGGTCGACCCGGCTATCTGCGCCGGGCGATGGAGGTGGGTGCCTCGGGCTTCCTGCTGAAGGACTCCCCGGCCTCGGAGCTCGCCTCGGCGATCCGGCGGACCGCGGCCGGCGCGCGGGTCGTCGATCCCGCGCTCGCGGTCGCCGCCCTGAGCGAGGGCTCGAATCCGCTCTCGGAGCGTGAGCGCGAGGTGCTCGCCGCCTCGGTCGAGCTGGCCACGATCGCGGACATCGCGGCGCGGCTCTCCCTGTCGGAGGGCACGGTGCGAAACCACCTCTCGGGAGCCATCCAGAAGGTCGGCGCGCGGAACCGGGCCGAGGCGGCGAGGATCGCCGAGGACAAGGGCTGGCTCGCCCCGGGGATCGACGGCTGACGGGCGAGGGCCCGCCCGCCGGCGGCCTCAACGCCGGGCGATCACCTCGACGACCGGGACCCGCCACTCGAAGTCCGACGCCCGCAGGCGCCCCAGCCGTCTCTCGGCCGCTCGCCGGAGGCGCGTTCGTTCGGCGCCCGCCAGGCTCGAGAAGAGGTCCCACTCGTCGTAGAGCTCGAGAAAGTCAAGATACGACTGAGGCGTCCAGTCGAAGGCGAGCGTTCGTTCGCGTGCGCTGACGTCGCGAAAGCCGGCGCGCCGGGTCTGTGCGGCGGCCGCCTCGATCGACGTCACGTCGCCACTCCGAGACTCCTCAGCCGGTGGATCGTCCTCCTCGATCCCGGCGTCGGCGACGGCGTCGTCGAAGGCTTCGTCCGGGCGCCATCGCTCGCCGCTGCGGCCCTCGAGCCAGGTCAGCCAGGCGAACGTCCCGCCCGGTGCGAGCACCCGGCGGACCTCGCGGAGGACGCGGTGGCGGTTCGGCACGAGCTGCAGCACGAACGAGCTCACCACGAGATCGACCGACGCATCGGCGATCGGCAGGCGGTCGGCACCCGCGACCACGTACTCGATCCGGCGGCGTTGCTCGGGCGCCAGCTCCTCGTCGGCGAGCACCTCCGCGGTCCGAAGCATCCCGCCGGACGCGTCGACGGCAATCAGGTTCGCCGTCGGCCAGCGCCGGACCGCGCTCCGCGTGAGGGTGCCCGTCCCCGCGCCGAGGTCGAGGATCCGGTCGGGCTCACGGCCTTCGAGCCGACTCCCGACCTCGTCGAGAAGGCCGAGGGCGGTCGGCCGGAGCACGGGCGCCCACCACCGCTCGTACCGGCCGGCGGATGCGTCATACCGCTCGGCCATCGTCCTCGTCGCCACGACCGAGATCGTGCCACGGGGACGACCGCCGGGAGGCTCAGCCGGCGTCGGCGAGGTCGGGACCGGGCACTCGCGGGCGGATCAGGCCGAGGCGGCGTACGACGAACAGCACGATCGCCAGGATGACGGCCAGGAACAGGAGGGCCGGGATCCAGACGATGACGAACCAGATCCCCGCGGTCGCGGCGGTCTGGAGGAGGTCGACGAGCGAGGCCGTCGCCTCGTCGATCTCCTCGGCCGGGTTCCATTTCTGCTGGGCCTGGACCGTTGCGACGACCGGCAGGCCGTAGCTGACGCTCAGCGTTCCGAGCGCCGCCTGGTCGGCCAGGTGCGCCTGCTGCGCCTGGAGCTGCTCGATCTGGCCGCGGACGTCGGAGAGACGAGCTTCGACGTCGAGGATGTCCTGGACCTTCGTCGCCTTGGCCAGGATCCCCTGGAGGGCCTGTTCGGAGGCCTGGAGATTGTCGATCCGGGCGGCGAGGTCGATGAGCTGCCCCGTGACCTCGACCGCGTTTGTCTGCTCCGAGATGACCTTCGACGCCAGCCCGCGGAGCGCCGCGACCGCGTCATCCCAACGCGCCGCAGGAATTCGATAGGTCACGACCGCCGTCGAGCGATCGCCGTTGTTCGACTCCTTCGACTCGCCGATGTAGCCGCCGAGCCCGACGATGGCGGCATGGGCCCTGTCGAGCGCGGCCCCGAGGTCCGTGACCTGGAGATCGAGGCTGCCGGTCCGGACGATCTTCGTCTCGTCGACCGGGACCGGCGCCTGGTTGCCGCCACCACCGCCGAGACTCTTCCCGGATCCGCCCGACGATTGGTCGCGGCCGTTCGTCGCACCTCCGGTCGCGGCGGGCACCGCCCCCGGGCCGGACGCCTCGTCGCTGACAGGTCCGCCGACGGTCGAGAGGATGGCGGACGAAGAGCCGCCGCAGGCGGCGAGCACGAGCGTCATGACCGCGATGACGGCGAACGCGAGCGCGGAGCGCCGAGCGCTCCTTCGGAGCCTCCGTCTGAGCATCGGTCGAACCCTCCGATGGAGCCGCCTCGTCGGGCGGCAGGCGTCGGACGCCGGCACGGCGGTCGCGGTTCCCCCTCTATAGTCCGCCGGTGCACCTGCCGTTCCAACCACCGCTCGAGCCGATGCTGGCGAAGCCCGCGGCATCGCTCCCGGACGGCGACGGCTGGCTCTACGAGCCGAAGTGGGATGGCTTCCGCTCGATCGTCTTTCGCGACGGCGACGAGATCCTCACCCAGTCACGCGATCTGAAGCCGCTCGATCGCTACTTTCCCGAGCTCGCGGTGCCGTTCCGGGCGTCACTGCCCGAGCGCTGCGTGCTCGACGGCGAGGTCGTCATCGCGACCGGGGACCGACTCGACTTCGACGCCCTCCTCCTCCGGATCCATCCGGCCGAGTCGCGGGTTCGGATGCTGGCCGGGCAGACGCCGGCGAGCTTCGTGGCCTGGGATCTGCTCGCGCTCGGCGACGAGGACCTGCGTGGGACGCCCCAGGGTGATCGACGCGCCCGGCTCGAGGAGGTCCTGGGTGACTCCGAGCCCTCGATCCGCCTGACGCCCGCCACCCGCGACCGAACGATCGCGGCCGAATGGTTCGACCGGTTCGAGGGGGCCGGGCTCGACGGCGTGGTTGCGAAACGGCTCGATGCCCGCTACCAGCCGGGCAAGCGGGCGATGGTCAAGGTGAAGCACGAGCGGACCGCCGACTGCGTCGTGGCCGGCTTCCGCTGGCACAAGAACGGCCCGGGGACGCACGTGGGGTCGCTCCTCCTCGGCCTGTTCGATGACGAAGCCAGGCTCCACCACGTCGGGATCACGTCGTCGTTCTCGTGGGACCGGCGGGCGGCCCTGGCGAAGGAGCTCGAGCCGCTCCGCGGGGACGCGTCGGAGGGTCATCCCTGGGCCGAGTGGGCCGAATGGGCGGCGATGGGCACGGACGCCTCCGGCCAGCGGCTGCCCGGCGCGACGTCGCGCTGGAACCGCGGCAAGGACCTGTCCTGGGAGCCGCTCCGAGCCGAGCGGGTCGTCGAGGTCGCATACGACCACCTCCAGGGCGATCGCTTCCGGCACGCGACTACGTTCCGCCGCTGGCGGCCCGACAAGCGCCCGGAGGACTGCACCTACGCCCAGCTCGAGGAGACGCCGGCCTTCGAGATCGCTCGCATCTTCGGGTCGTGACGGCGCCCGTCGCGGTCACCTGGCGCCAGGCGCTCGCCTGGCGGATGCGTCGTCACCTGCTCGAGCCGGTCGCGGCCGTCAGCGTGGACGAGGTCGTTCGGCGGCTGTGCGGCGTCCAGGCCCAGGTGCCGTCCGCTGCCGAGCTGGCCATCCGGTTGCGCCAGGCATCTTCGGAGGCGGGCGAGGTGGGCGGCGCTCTCGCAGAGGGGCGGCTCGTTCGGACCTGGGCGATGCGGGGCACGCTCCACCTGCTCGCCGCCGGCGACGCCGGTTCGTTCCTCTCGCTGCTCGCGGCGGGCCGGACGTGGGAGCGACCGAGCTGGATCCGCTACTTCAAGGTCCGGCCGGAGGACTGGCCGCCGCTGCGCGCGGCAGTTCGCGAGGCGCTCGATGGCCGTGTCCTGACGCGGGAGGAGCTCGTCGCGGCGATCCTCGCCCAGCCCGCGTTCGCCCACCTCGGCGACGAGCTCCGATCCGGCTGGGGGACGCTGTTCAAGCCGCTCGCCTGGCAAGGCGATCTCGTCTTCGGCCCCTCGCGAGGCAATCGGACGACGTTCACCTCGCCGTGGACCGCAAGCGACGCGTGGCGCGGCGTACCCTCGGTCGAGGAGGCCGCGCCGGCCGCCATCTCGGCCTACCTCGGGGCCTACGCGCCCGCCACCGTGGAACACTTCGCCGCCTGGCTGTCGCGAGGCTGGATGGGCAAGCGCCTGCTGAAGGCGTGGTTCGCCGAGTTGGGTGACCGGCTGGCGACGGTCGACCTCGAGGGCGAAGCGGCGTTCGTTCGCGCCGAGGACGTCGACGAGCTCGCGGCGACCCGGCCGTCATCGACCGTCCGGCTGCTGGGCGGCTTCGACCAATGGGTGCTTGGCCCGGGCACGGACGACGTCCACGTCATCCCGCCCGGCCGGCGATCGGCCGTGAGCCGGACCGCGGGCTGGATCGCGCCGGTCGTCGTGGCGGGCGGAGTCGTGTCCGGGACGTGGGAGATGGACGGGGAGCTCGTTCGCGTTGGCTGGTTCGCGGAGTTCGGGAAGGCCCCGAAGCGGGCGATCGAGGCCGAGGTCGCCCGACTCGGCGCGATCCTCGGCCGCGAGCTCCGGGCCCGGGTGAGCGCGGCCTGAGGCTCGAACGGCTAGCGGGCCAATGGCACCGGGCCAGCGGACTAATGCGGGCGATCACCAGCGTCGGCACCCGAGGCGTCGTCGCGTTGGTATGTGATCCGGTACCAGTTCGCGCGCGCCGGCGTCGCGGCGAACGCGGGAACGGCGAACTCCTCGGCCGTCACGACACGGTAGCCCTCGGCCTGCATCGCGAGCGCGTCCTTCTCCATCCCATCGCGGATGTCGGCGTCGGACCGGAACCCGATCCGCAGCCCGAACGCCGCCTCAATCGCCGACAGGATCGGGTTGACGGCGATGAGGAGGCTGTCGCGGCCGTAGGTCCGAACGACCCGGACCGCCGGCGCTCCCCGGAGCCAACGCATGCGCCGATTGTGCGCCGATCGGCGCGCCGTAGCGGCCCATCAGCCCGCCCCCTTCTTCCGCGGCGCCCGCTCCAGCTGGCCGCTCCGGTCCGGCCACTCGAAGCCCGCCCATGGGTCGTAATCGGGGTCGAGGGATTCCTGGCTCGGGCGGTCGGCCTCGGGGACGTGGGTCAGGTTCACGCGGACGCGGTACCACATCGTCGAGCGACCGCGCATGCCATCGACCAGCACGTCTGCGGGCTCGAGATGCTTCGCCGCCGCAGGATGGCGCTCCTTCCAGCGCTCCAGCCCCGCGAGCGCCTCGTCCTTCTTCGCGGCGCGAGAGATCTCGATGACAGGGATGTTCGAGCGTCGACGGCCGGTCGGCGTCGGTCGCGACCCGGTCCATTCGGTCGGCAGCCCTGCGTTGCGGTCTCCGGCCGCAACGGCGGCTGCGCGAACGGCGGCCACGTCCGGCGGTGGTCCACCTGCGACGCCCCGCCCCTCGTACTCGGTATCCGCCCGGCGCTTGCGCGACGGCTGGACCCGCGGCGGCTCGCCGGCCTGCTTGGCGTAGTTCGGCGGCCACGGCGCATCGCCGAGCCCCTCCGCCTCGTGCCGGCGCGAGAGCTCCAGCAGCCCGTCCAGTGAACCGACCGCCTCGTCGATGCCGGCGCCGGCGTCCCCGCGCTCCCGGTAGAGATCGGGCACCGTCGCGAGCGTGAAGTCCTCCATCCGCGCGGTCGGGACGTCCTCCCAGCGCAGAGGCCAGGAGACGCGGGCGTCGGGCGTCGGGCGGACGGAGAAGACGGACGCGACCGTCCGATCCTTGGCGTTCTGGTTGTAGTCGAGGAACACGCCGTGGCGCTCCTCCTTCCACCATTTCGAGGTCGCAATGGCCGGCGCCCGCTGCTCCACGTCGCGGGCGAGCGCGAGTGCCGCGCGCCGGACCTCGGGATATGTCCAACGACGTTCGATCCGCACGTTGATGTGGATCCCGCGCGAGCCGGACGTCTTCGGCCAGCCGACGAGCCCATGTGCCTCGAGGGATTCGCGGGCGACGAGCGCGACGTCGCGGACGTCCGACCAGGGCACGCCCGGCACCGGGTCGAGGTCGACGCGGAGCTCGTCGGGGTGATCGAGGTCGTCCGCGCGGACCGGGTGCGGGTTGAGGTCGATGCAGCCGAGGTTGACGATCCAGGCGAGCCCGGCCGCCTCGTCGATGACGATCTCGTCGGCCGTCCTGCCCGACGGGACCGTGAGCGTCGCGACCCGGAGCCATTCCGGGCGGTTGTCGGGCGCCCGCTTCTGGAAGAAGAACTCGCCCGCCGCGCCGTTGACGAACCGCTTGAGCGCCATGGGCCGGCCGCGGATGCCGACGAGCGCCCCGTCGGCGACCGCCAGGTAGTAGCGGACGACATCGATCTTCGTCGCGCCGGTCTCGGGGAAGAAGACCTTGTCGGGGTTCGTGATCGTGACCTCGCGGCCGCCGACCTCGAGGACCTCCGTCCGGGCGGGCATGGCGGGAACGATAGCCGCCGCGGGCCGTCCGATCCCTAGGTCCCCGGCGTGGCCGCGCCCGCCTCGGTCCGACCCGCCGCATCGAGGGGTTCGACAGGCGGCATGACAACGGTTGCGAGCGCCGCTTCGAGGGCGGGGATCGCACCGGCCTTCGCGTAGAGGAACAGTCGGTCGCCGGCCCGGAGCACGACGTCCCCGCGGGGGACGATCGTTCTGTCGGTGCGCTCGATCGAGACGAGCACGACGTCGCGCGGCACCCCCGCGTCCGCGACCGTCCGGTCGACGAGCGGCGATTCCGGCCCGAGGTCGGCCTCGACGAGCGAGCCGGCCGCGCCCATCCCGCGGACGCGCCGGACGTTGCCGGCCAACGCTTTCCGGTAGGCGCGCATGACGTCCCGCGCGGATATCACCCCGACCAGGCGACCCTCATCGACGACGGGCGCCCAGGAGGCGTGGTGGTCGGCGAGAACCCCGAGCGCGTCATCCAGGGCGTCGGTCGCGGTGACGGCGGGCGCCGGCCTCGCGACCTCGGTGAGACGTCGGTCGGACAGCAGCGGCGCGAGGCCGTCGACGGTCACGACCCCGCGCAGTGTCTCGCCGTCGACGACGGGTGCGCCGGGCACGCCCTCC
>DASXWX010000111.1:0-3255 GCA_036503395.1 Candidatus Limnocylindrales bacterium | reverse complement strand
TCAGTTCATGACGCTGTACGAGGAGCTGCTCGGGTTCGACGATCGCGCGGCGGTGCGAACCCTCCCACGCGAGCTGCCGAAGGCGGTCATCGTCGGCGCGAACGACCGGATCCAGTACGGCCCGACCTGGGGTGACGTCCTCGTCGACCTTGCCGGCCCGGTCGTTCGGAACCGCCCCGAGCTCGAGTCGCTCGGTTGGGAGGTCCGAGTCCTCGAAGGGCTCGACCACGTGTCGGCGATGCAGCCCGGGGCCGTGCTCCCGGTCCTCCGCGACTGGCTGGGGGGAACCGGCGCGAACGACTGAGCCGGTCGGGCGCAGGGCTACCGGCGGACGACGAAGGTCTTGGCGATCTTGTCGTGCCAGCCCTGCTTGCGGGAGTCGAACGCGACCCAGATCACGCCGAGCAGGATGACCGCGAACGAGATGATCAGCCCGACGTAGCGCAGGAACGCCTGGACGACGTCGAGTCGACCGCCGTCCTCGGCCCGCACCACCCACAGGTTGAGCGGCATCATCCCGAGGCTTTGGCCGCGCCAGCTCCACAGAACCACGAAGTACACGAGTCCGACCAGACCGCCGATCGCGTTCGCGCCGTAGTTCACCGTGAAGGTCGTGCCGTTGGAGGCGACCATCGGTCCGCCGCCGAGCGGGGCGAGTGCCGTCGTGAGGATGCCGATCGCGATCGCGTCCAGGATCCAGGCCAGCAGTCGAACCCAGAACCCGGCGTAGACGACGCCCTCGGCCGGGCCGGACTGCACCCGTGGCCCGGGCTGCCACGCATTCACCGGCGGCTGCGGATTCGCAGACATTCGCGTCTCCCTCCTCGATCGAGGTTCCCTCGCCGAGCATTCTGGACGACGTCGGCGCGGAGAGGAAGGGCCAGCCGGACGCCCGACGCCCATGTCGAAATCGGCCGGCCGTCTCCGTTATCGGGGTGAACGTGCCAAGGTGGCACCCGAGCGAACGAGGAGACTCCGATGCCGCGATATCTGCTCGCCGTGACCTTCGAGCCCGGCGCCGACGAGACGCCGATGGACGAATGGAAGCCGGAGGAGATCGACGCCCATCTCGACTACTACCGACGCCTCAACAATGAGCTCGTCGAGAGCGGCGAGCTCGTGGGCCACACGATCCTGACCGGGCCCGACGTGGCGAAGATCGTGACCTCGGACGGCAATGGCGGCGCGGTGGTGACCGACGGTCCCTTCGGCGAGTTCAAGGAGTGGTTCGCCGGCTACCAGATCGTGGACGTGGAGTCCGAGGCGCGGGCGATCGAGGTCGCCGCGCTCGTCTCCGCCGTCCCCGGGCCCGGTGGCGTTCCGACGCGCCAGCCGATCCACGTCCGACGGATCATGGACGAGGGCCCGTCGAACGCCGCCGAGATGCTCGACTACGTCGAGGCGACGAGGGGCGACCGGCAAGCCGGCCCCGCAAGGGAGGCCGTCTGAGCGACTCGCGCGCGCTCGAGGACCTGCTCCGGGAGCTCGCCCCGCAGGTCCTCGGGCCCGTCGTCCGGCGGTTCGCCGACTTCGATGCCGCGGAGGACGCCCTCCAGGAGGCACTGATCGCCGCCGCCGAGCGCTGGCCGACAGAAGGCGTCCCGCCCGACCCGCGCGGATGGCTCATCCGGTCGGCGTCCTGGCGGCTGACGGACGCCCGCCGGAGCGATCGCTCGAGACGCGACCGCGAAGCTCGCGCCGTTGCCCTCGAGTCTCCGCGCGAACCTTCCGAGGAGGACGACTCGCTCGTGGTCCTGTTCATGGCCAGCCACCCCGCCCTGACCGACGCGTCGGCAGTCGCCCTCACGCTCCGCGCGGTCGGGGGCCTCACGACCGCGGAGATCGCCCGCGCGTTCCTCGTCCCCGAGGCGACGATGGGCCAGCGGATCTCGCGCGCGAAGGAGCGGATTCGGGCATCCGGCGTGCCGTTCGAGCTGCCGTCGCCCGGGGAGCGCCGAGCGCGCCTCGCGAACGTCCTCCGCGTGCTTTACCTGATCTTCAACGAGGGCTACGCGAGCACGACCGGTGCCGAGCTCCAGCGGGTCGACCTGGCGACCGAGGCGATCCGGCTCGCCCGCATGGCCCGCCGGCTGCTCCCGGACGAGCCGGAGGCCACCGGCCTCCTCGCGCTCATGCTGCTCACCGATGCCCGGCGCGACGCCCGAACCGACGCGGCCGGCGAGCTCGTGCCACTGGAGGAGCAGGATCGCAGTCGCTGGGATCGCGAACGGATCGGGGAGGGCGTCGCGTTGCTCGACGAGGCGATGGCCGGCGGTGCGGCAGGGGAGTACACGATCCAGGGCGCGATCGCCGGCCAGCACGACCAAGCGCAGATCGCCGCCGCGACCGACTGGCCCCAGATTGCCGCCCTCTACGAGCTGCTCGAGCGGCTGACGGGCAACCCCGTGGTGACGGTCAATCGCGCGGTCGCCGTCGGGATGGCGTCGGGGCCGCGGGCGGGTCTCGAGCTGCTGGAGTCGATCGGCGATCGCGTGCCGGCGCACCGTGTCGACGCCGTCCGCGCCCACCTGCTCGAGCGTGCCGGCGAGCTCGACGCCGCGGTCGCCGCGTACCGCGCGGCCGAGGCCCGCTCGACGAACGTTCGGGAACAGCGGTACCTGGCGAAGCACGTGGCGCGCCTCCTCGCGCGCTAGGCTGCCGGGGATGTTCGAGATCGTGGCCGGGGTGGGCGCGTACCCCGTCGTGCCCGCGTGAGGGCCGGACAATGAGCCCGGTCGACTTCGACGCCAGCGTGCTCGCCTGGCATGACTTCTACCTCGCCGTCGCCGGCGCCAGCGCCGCGCTGCTGGGACTGCTCTTCGTGGGCGTCTCGATCAACCTCGCCGAGATGGCCGCCGCGGAGCGGCCCGGCCTTCGCGCCAGTGCTTCGCAGGCCTTCGCCAACCTCGTCAACGCCCTCGCGCTCGGCCTCCTCATGCTCGTCCCGAATTTCGATGCGCCGACGATGGCGGCATTCTTCGCGGCGATCGCCGCGCTCAGCCTCGTCCGGAGCCTTCAGCACCTCGTGCCGGTCGCGCGCGCGGGATCGCGCCCGGAGCGGCTGCGGCTGCTGCGTCGCATCGGCTGGCCGATCGCGGCGAGCCTGATCCTCGGCTACGTCGCGACGGTGTTGTGGCGCACCGCGGACGCCCGTGCTCTCTCGCTCCTCGTCGGGGTCGTCCTCGTCCTCATGATCGGCGCGGCCCAGAGCTCGTGGGACATCCTCGTCACCGCGTCCCGTCAGCCAGGCGACGA
>DASXWX010000110.1:0-1627 GCA_036503395.1 Candidatus Limnocylindrales bacterium | reverse complement strand
GTCAGTGGCGTCTCGATCGCCTTGAGGACGGCATGGGCCTCGCGGGTCCCGACGTCGATCCGGAAGGGGCCGTCGCCCGAGGGCTCGCGCCCGAGCGCGACGAGCTCCGCGCGCAGGCGCGCACGGTCGTCCGCGTCCACGAGCAGGTACTCGCTCGCGAGCGCGGCCGTCAGCTCCGCGGGAGCGCCGGACGCGACGATCCTCCCGCCGTCCATCACGCAGATCCGGTCGGCCTGCTCGGCCTCCTCGAGGTAGTGCGAGGTCAGGACGATCGTCGTCTCGCTCGCCGCGCGGACGTCGCGCAGGTAGCTCCAGAGCGCGCGGCGGCTCGGCGCGTCGAGGCCGGTCGTCGGCTCGTCGAGGAAGAGCACCCGCGGCCGATGGACGAGGCTCCGGACGATCTCGAGCTTGCGGAGCATCCCGCCCGAGTACGTCCGGACGGGCTTGAAGATGTCGCGCCCGAGCCCGAGCAGCTCCGCCCAGTCCTCGACCTGATGGCGATACCCAGGGGGCATCAGCCGGTAACCCGGCGCGTACGGGTAGAGGCCGTAGAGGATCGCGTGGAAGCGCACGTTCTCCTCGCCGGTCAGGTTCCGATCGAGGCTCGGGCGCTGGAAGATGATCCCGACCCGCTGCCGGACGGCGGCCGCGTCCGTGACGACGTCGAGGCCGTCGATCCGCGCCCGCCCGGCGGTCGGGGCGAGCGTCGTCGTGAGGATCGAGAGCGTCGTCGTCTTGCCGGCGCCGTTCGGCCCGAGGAGGGCGAAGAACTCGCCGCCCTCGACCTCGAAGCTGATCCCGTCGACGGCGTTGCGCTCGGCCTTCCGGTAGCGCTTGACGAGCCCCTCGACCGCGATGATGGGTGCCGCGGTGGTCACCGGCGGGATGCTACCCGAGGAAATTGGCCCTCAGTTGCGAGCGTCTCACCGGAACCCGCCGAGCGCCGCCTGGCTGCCGACCTCGCCAACGACCACAACCTCACGTTCTACGACGGCACGTACGCCGCGGTCGCGCGAGCCAGGGGCGGCCTGCTCGCGACGTTCGATCGGAAGCTGCTGTCGGCCAAGCTCGGCCTGCGTCCGTCGGCCGTGCTCGATCGAGTCGCGGAGTAGCCGGCGCAGAGCGCGTAGGCTTCCGCGATGGCGAACGTGATCGATTACGTGGAACTGGCGGTCGACGACCTCGAGGAGGCCAAGGCCTTCTACGCGAAGGCGCTCGGCTGGAGCTTCAACGACTACGGCGGCGAGTACGTCGGGATCCAGGATCCGACGAACCCGGGCCGGGAGTTCGGCGGGCTGAATCCGGTCAGTCCCTCGGCTCGGGGCGAAGGCGTCCTCGCGCTCGCCCGGTCTGACGACGCCGAAGCCTCGCTCGCCAGCGTCCAGGCCGCTGGGGGCCGGGTCGTGATCGACCTTCACGAGTACCCCGGCGGTCGTCGCTTCACCTTCGCCGATCCGTGGGGCAACGTCCTCGGGGTCTACCAGCCGATGGAGTAGGCGCGCCCGATCAGTCGATCGGGCAGCCGCAGTCGCCGACCCAGAGGGCGCCGGTGTCGGGGTCTGCGGCGATCGCGCCCGCAGAATCCCCTTCGGCATCGCGATCCGCGCGACGACCTGCGGGCCGTCGC
>DASXWX010000109.1:0-4836 GCA_036503395.1 Candidatus Limnocylindrales bacterium | reverse complement strand
GATCACCGTCGAGTAGATCCGGCCGGTCGTGACGCTGTCGGAGCGGCGCGCAGCGACGCCGGTGTAGCGCTCGTAGTGGCCGAGATCGAGATCGGTCTCGGCGCCGTCGTCGGTGACGAACACCTCGCCGTGCTGGTACGGCGACATCGTCCCGGGGTCGACGTTGATGTAGGGATCGAGCTTGAGGATCGAGACGCGAAGGCCGCGCGCCTTGAGGAGCCGGCCGACGCTGGCGGCGGTGATGCCCTTGCCGAGCGAGGAGGTCACCCCTCCGGTCACAAAGACATACTTCGCCATGGGTCGGTCCTCCGGGGTTTTTCCAATGCTACCGAATCGGGGGTGCGCCGGGCAACGCGTCGGGGGCGCAGGCCCGCCCACTGACGTGCCGACTCGCCGGCGGTTTGTGGGCTATTTCCGCCACTGGGACGGGTTTGGCGGGTCGAGGTCAGAGAACTGGGTCGACCCTGTGGGCCGGCGTCTCAAGCCGAGCACCGCGCCGATCCGGTACGCCCGCGCGATCGAGAGATTCAGCACGGTGCCCGCCTCGATGCGGCTGTAATCGCCGCGATCGATCCTCGCGGCCGCCGCTACCGTCCGCTGGCTCGCGCCCTGCTCGAGGCGAGCGTGTCGAAGGTCCTCTCCGAGCTCCCGGAGAGCGTGGGTCGCCCGGCGTGTGCCTCGGTCGTACGCGCGTTCGACCGAGCCCACGGCCGAATTGTGGCGGGCAGCGCTTCACCCGCTCTTACCGGTCGATTACCCCGTGTTGTGATGGGTCCGCGAAACGAGGCCGGCCTGAGGCGAGCGTCGATGAATCGATGCGAGTGCCACGCTGCCGCGCATGAACGACCTTCCCCCCGCGGAGCCCGAAACCGAGGTCTCCTGGCGCGTCGCCGATCCCGGAACGCCGATCTACGCCTCCGACGGCGTCCGGGTCGGGACGTTGCGACAGGTTGCCGCCGACGACAACGAGGACATCTTCCACGGCCTCGTCATCGACCGCGAGCGAGGTCCCGCCGCGCTCGTCCCGCGCGACGCCGTCGTCGCGATCGAGTCGGATCGAATCGAGGTCGGGCTCGATCCGGGCGCGGTCGACCGGCTCCCCGAGTGGTCCGACGCCGGCGCGTCGGCCGCTCCTCCCGGCGGCATGGACACGTAGCCGGCGGACACTAGCCCGCGCCGGACACGTAAGCCCGCGGACACCTAGCCGCGCCGGACGCGGCTAACTCGCGCCGCACACACCGGACACGGCGGACACACCGGACACGGCGGACACGAGGAAGCGCGCCCCTCGCGGGGCGCGCTTCGTGCGCCAGGAGAAACGGACTACGCGGTCTCCTGCTCCAGCTCGAGCGACTCCTCGTCCGACTCCTCGGTCAGCTTCAGCCAGACGAACAGGCCGGCCAGCACGACGAGCGGAATGACGATGAGCGCAGCGAGGGTGACCCCGAGGGCCACCGCGACCGTCTTGAGCGCCTTCATCTCGAACCTCCTTGCCGCCGCCGGCCGAGCATCGGCCGACGGCTACTCCCCGCCCGGCATTGCGTGGGCGGGCGTCGGCGGGTGGCGAAGCGCCGGACCCTGGCCGACCATCTGCTCGATGTCGTCGCGGGTGAACTCGGCGAGCACATGGCGGCTGCCGGTCTGCGAACCCATCAGGAGCCGGACGACGAACGCGCCGTCTTGCTCGAAGAAAAACGTGTCACGCGGCTTCTGCTCGTCCATGTAGCGGCCGAGGACGCGGAGCGCCTGCTCGTAGTATCCCGCCGGGGCGCCGCGGGCTTCATCGTTGGCCTCCGCTCCGCGTCGAGCGACGGCCTCCTCCATGAACCGGGCGATGTCGTCGTCGAGGAAGGTCAGGGTCTCCTTCGACTGCTGGCCCATCGACTCCGACCAGGCCCCGCTGTCGCCCGAGCCCATGACGAGGCCCTGGACGATGAACCCGTCGGGCGCCTCGACGAGCATGATCTCGTGCATCCCGCGCTGGTCGAGGAACGCGCCGATCGAGCGGAAGACCTCCTCGAAGTCCTGGCGCGGGCTCCCCTCGTAGATCCGCATCGACCCTCCGTCGGCGTCAGCGCCGCGGCGAGCTCAGGAGCCGGTGGTCTGGTCGATGAGTCCCCGGTCCTTCGCGCGCCGCTCGCTGAGCCGGAAGACCACGACGGAGGCGAGTGTACCGACGGCCCCAGTGAGCATCAAGGCGATCGCCAGCTCGACCGACGAGGGGACGGCGTGGCCGCTGACGGTCGCGAAGAGCGACCCGGGACCGCCGATGGAGCTCGGCGAATCGGGGAACAGCGCGGTGCGAATGCCGGCGATCCACCAAGTCAGCGGCGTGATCAGCCCGAGCGCCTGGAGCGGGGTCGGCAGCACGCTCAGGGGGAAGACGGCGCCGGTGACGAGGAAGAGGGCGCCCGCCGCGGCCTCGGGGTACGACCAGGCCTCCTGCCGCACCTGGAGGCAGACCGCGGCCATCAGGACGCTGAGCGCGACGACCATGACGAAGCCCCAACCGGCCGACCAGACCAGGAGCGGCCAGTCGATCCGCCCGGCATCGAACGGGATCCCGAGGACCACGACGCCGACGGCCAGCGTGACCATCGATCCGACGGCACCGACGAGGATCCGGCCGACGCCGCGCCCGAGCAGCACGAGCAGGAAGTCGGCGGGGCTCACATAGAGGTACTTGAGCATCCGGTAGCGCTCGCGGTCGTCGAGAACCGAGAGCGGCAGTCCCGAGATGCCGGCCGTGACCATCGACCACAGCCCGCTGCCGACGATGACGAAGGCGATGAGCCCTCCGGCATTGCCACCGCTGATCACCTGGACCATCACGACGAGGATCAGTGCCGCGCTCAACGGCTTGGCGATGACGAGGGCGAGGAAGACGAACGGGTCCGTCCAGTTGGCATCGACGGCCCAGCCGATCCGTGCCGCCGCGCTGAAGCTCCGCCACGCGGCGGTCATCGCCAGCGGACCGTGAGCCGGCCTTCCCGGCGCGCCCGTTGCTCGAGGTTGCCGAGAAGGAGCCGGGCGAGGCCGAGGAAGACGACGCTCATGACCACGAGGATCAGGGCCTCGACGCCGGGCGGCAGCAGCCCCGTCGTTCGACCGGCGCCGCCGAATGCGAGCTGGCGCATCGCGTCGAGGCCGACCGCGAGCGGGATCGTCGCGACGGCGAGCGCACCGAGCAGTCCCAACCGGACCACCGGGAAATTGAGACCGGACACGAAATAGACCGGCTCCATCAGCGCCTGCGTCAGCTGCCACGCCTCGCGGCCCCACATGAGGAACAGGCTGGCGAGGATCATCCCGAGCCCGTACAGGGCCGCGAGCGTCAGCACGAAGACCGCGAGCAGCAGCGCCCACTGGGTCACGCTGAACGTCACCCCGTAGACGAAGGTCGCGACGGCGAGGACGACGATCGCCCGGGTCGAGCTCATGAACAGGCCGCCGAGCGCCATCCCGAACAGGACCGACATGAGGTTCATGGGGGCCGCGAAGTAGAGCTCGAGGTTGCCCTGATCGCGCTCCCAGTAGAGCTGCGCCGCCATCATCCAGACCACGTTCAGCCAGAAGGCCGTCATCGCCCCGCCGAGCACGACAAAACCGACGTATTCGGGCGGTGCCTGGAGCGCGCGGTAGACGAAGACGAAGGCGGACGTCGCGAGGAACGGCAGGAGGATCTCGAACAGGACCCACGACTTCTCACGGAGGGCGGCGCGAACCCGCGGGTAGGCGCGGCCTCGCACGGCCCGCAGCTCCGTCATGAGGGACTGCCGCCGGGACCAGTCCGCGGCATCAGCCGGGCTCGAGGTGACCCGACCGACGAACGCAGGACGGCCGGCGGACGTCCGGGCGACCGATCCCGCCCCGGCGGCCATCAGGCGACCTCCTGCCTGTCGCCGACCTCGTCCTGGGCATCGAACCCTCGCCCGACGAGCTCGACGAAGACGTCCTCGAGCGACGGCTCGGACTTCTCGAGGGCGACGATGTGCGAGCCGAGATCGCCGAGCCGGACGACCACGCCCCCGAGTGCGGCATCGTCGTCGAGGGCAAGGTTGAGGGCGACCGTCTGGCGGTCCTCGCCGTCGGCGGACGCGGGCACGGCCGAGAGGACGCCCGGGAGGCGCGTGATCGCGGCCGCGCCGCCGTCGAGTCGGTCGAGCTCGAGCCGGAAGATCGATTCGCGCTGGACACGCCGCTTGAGCTCCGCCGGCGTGCCGATCGCGAGGATGCGGCCGTGGTCCACGATCGCGATCCGTTCGCAGAGCTCGTCGGCCTCGGCCATGTAGTGCGTGGTCAGCAGGACCGTTCGTCCGGGCACCGCGGACTTCCAGTCGAGGACCAGCTCGCGGACGGCCCGAGCCGCGGAGACGTCGAGGCCGAGGGTCGGCTCGTCGAGGAAGAAGATCCACGGGTCGTTGAGGAGGCCGCGGGCGAAGTTCATCTTCTGGCGCTGACCGGTCGAGAGCGTGCTCACGCGCTGGCCGGCCTGCTCCTGGAGTCCGACCGCCTCGATCAGCTCGTCGACGCGTCGCCAGCCGTCGCGGCCCGACAGTCCGTAGAACTGGCTGAACATCCAGAGCTGCTCGCGGCAGGTCAGGATCCCGTAGCCCGACTGCTCGCCGCCGGCGACCATGTTCATGAACCGCCGGATCTGCTTGGTCTGCCGCTCGACGTCGAAGCCGAAGACGCGAACCTCGCCGCCGGTCGGGAGGAGGAGCGTCGTGAGGATCTTGATGAGCGTGGTCTTGCCGGCGCCGTTCGGACCGAGCAGGCCGAAGAACTCGCCCGGCTCGACCGCGAGGTCGATTCCGTCGAGGGCGACGACGTTCT
>DASXWX010000108.1:0-3115 GCA_036503395.1 Candidatus Limnocylindrales bacterium | reverse complement strand
TTCCACCGACCTTGAACGCGGCGTCGATCGACGAGTCCGCGGTCCGCCCATACGTGAGCGTCGCCTTCGAGTCGCCGGCGACGTGGAGCTCTCCGATCGCGGTCCACGCGGTGTTCGTCGACTCGAGCTCCCACCGGTAGTTCGACGGCCACGTGCACGTCGCTGCGGTCGCCGCCTGGGTCCGGGCCGGGGCGTCGACACCCGTTCGGATCCTCACGACGGTCGTCCGCTTCTGCGCCAGTCCGACGTCCGACCCGACGTAACGCGAAAGCGTGGACGCCCCGATCGGCTGGCCGCCGGCGTCGAGGGCGAGCGCCGTCAGGTTGAGCCACCCGCCATTCGCCGTCGCCAGCCGCCGCTCGCGCTTCGTCACCTTCAACGTCGACCAGGAGGCCCGGCCGCGCTCGTCCACCGCGCGCGAGCGCTTCATGGGCGTCGACCGGTCCCGCCGCGTCTCTCGACCCGATGGCATGACGGCCAGGGCGACGCGGGCGCCGCTGACTGGACGCCCGTTGACATCGACAACGGACACGTCGAGGGCGCGCGAGAGTCCGGCCGCGCCGACCGGACCGGCGACGGCCCCGACGAGCACTACGGCGGCGGCTATTCCGACGACGAGCGATCGCATCCACGGACCTCCGACGAGGCGGGAGCGGGCTCGACGGCAGCGAGGACGACGCTACGCGTCGCCGCTTATCTGCGACACATCGGCCGGTCGACGGCGGCTTGCTTCCGGACCTTCGCGGGCCGGCCCGGCTCCGGATGCTGTGCAAAGCCCATGCAGGCCCCCAAACCACTACGCTCTGGCCGTGCCCGAAAGAGACGCGACCAGCGGCGCCGGCCGGATGGGCTCGCGCGACGCCGAGGCGCGGGCGGAGGACCGGCGCTCCGACGACGGCCGAATCCCCCAGCGCGCCCGGTCGTGGCAGGAGAGGTACGTCCAGATCGCCGGGCAGCTCGAGCGGCAGACGGGCGCCGACGTCGCGACCTGGAACGCCCGGATCCGCGACCAGGGCTTCGCCGACGACGGCGCGCTCAAGGCCTGGCTCGCCGACCAGGGCGTGGGTGGCTACCCGGCGATGATGCTCGGCTTCGAGACGTTCGGCTATCCGGACTTCCTGCTCCGCGATGCGCAGGAGCTCATCGACGCGCAATACCGCGACCGACCGGCCCTCCGCCCGATCTACGACCGGCTCGTGGAGGCGGCGCTCGACCTCGATTCGGTCGAGCTTCAGGCCCGCAAGACGTACGTCGCGCTCGTCGGTCCGCGGCGGACGTTCGCCTCGATCCAGGCGACGACCCGCACAAGGGTCGACCTCGGCCTCCGCCTCGAGGGCGTCGAGCCGGAGGGCCGCGCAGTCCCCGCGAAGTCGATCGGCCAGTCGTCGATGACCCACAAGATCGGGTTCGCGTCGGTCGACGAGGTCGACGGCGAGGCGCTCGGCTGGCTCCGGCGCGCCTACGACGCGAACGCGTAGGGCCTCACGGGGCGCCGCGATGGACCACGGCGGCCACGAAGCCCACGCCGGCCACGAAGCCCACGGAGGTCACGACCGCCACGCCGGCCATTCGGTCGCGATGTTCCGCGACCGGTTCTGGCTGAGCCTCCTCCTGACGATCCCCGTCCTCGCCTGGAGCTCCGACCTCCAGGACTGGCTGGGGTACGCGGCGCCGGCGTTCCCCGGGTCCGCGCTCATCCCGCCGGTCCTCGGCACGGTCGTCTTCGTCTACGGCGGGCTCGTCTTCCTCCGTTCGGCGACAGGCGAGCTCGCCGACCGGCAGCCCGGGATGATGACCCTCATCTCGCTCGCGATCACGGTCGCCTTCGTGACGAGCCTCGCCTCGTCCCTCGGGCTCTTCGCGGTCGAGATCTGGTGGGAGCTCGCGACGCTCATCACGATCATGCTGCTCGGCCACTGGCTCGAGATGCGGTCGATCGCACAGGCCCAGGGCGCGCTCGCCGCCCTCGCCGCGCTCCTCCCCGACACCGCCGAGCGGGTCACCGACGCGGGCACCGAAACGGTCCCGCTCTCGGCTCTCGCGGTCGACGACGTCGTCCTCGTCCGGCCGGGCGCGCGGGTGCCGGCTGACGGGCTCGTCGTCGAGGGCAGCGCCGACGTCGACGAATCGATGATCACCGGTGAGAGCCGCCCGGTCCCGAAAGAGCAGGGGGCGTCGGTCGTCGCCGGCACCGTCGCCGAGGGCGGCAGCCTTCGGGTCCGGGTGACGGCCGTCGGCGAGGGGACTGCGCTGTCAGGGATCATGCGGCTCGTCGCGGAGGCCCAGGCATCGAGTTCGAGGGCGCAGGCGCTCGCGGACCGGGCCGCGGCCGTCCTCTTCTACGTCGCGCTCGCGGCGGGGATCGTGACACTCGCCTTCTGGTGGCTCCAGGGCGACCGCGAGGGCGGCCTCGTCCGGACGGCGACCGTGCTCGTCATCGCCTGCCCACACGCCCTCGGCCTCGCGATCCCGCTCGTCATCGCGATCTCGACGTCGCTCGGCGCCCGCAACGGGCTGCTCGTGAAGGACCGCCTCGCGCTCGAGCGGGCCCGGAACCTCGACCTCGTGATCTTCGACAAGACCGGCACCCTCACGAAGGGCGCTCCCGTGCTGACGGACGTCGCCGGCGAGCCCGACGCGCTCGCGCTGGCCGCCGCCGTCGAGGGCGACTCGGAGCATCCACTCGCTCGGGCGATCGTCGAGGGCGCCCGAACCCGGGGCATGGCGGTTCCGAAGGCCTCGGACTTCGAAGCCCTTCCGGGCCGCGGCGCCCGCGCCCGGGTGGACGGCCACGACGTCGCCGTCGGCGGGCCGCGCCTCCTCGCCGACCTCGGTCTCGAGACCGATTCCGCGTCCGAGGCCTGGGACGCGGCCGGCCGGACCGTCCTCCACGTCGTCGTCGGCGGCCGGGTCACCGGTGTCCTCGCGCTCGAGGACGAGGTCCGGCCCGAGTCGGCGGAGGCCGTGGCCGAGCTCCATCGAGCGGGCGTTCGGGTCGCGATGATCACCGGCGACGCGAGGGCCGTCGCGGAGTCCGTCGCCCGACGGCTCGGGATCGACGACTACCGGGCCGAGGTCCTCCCAGCCGACAAGGCCGAGGCGGTGCAGTCGTTCC
>DASXWX010000107.1:0-2089 GCA_036503395.1 Candidatus Limnocylindrales bacterium | reverse complement strand
GGGTCCTCCGGCGCGCCCGCGACCTTCGACGCGCTCGAGCCCGAGGCGACGCCGGATCGGGCCGCGTGGGCGCTGTTCAACGGCCACCTCATCCGCGACCGGTTCACGCTCGCCGACCTCGCCTGGTTCGCGGGCGCCTGGTCAGAGCAGGCGGCGCGCGAGGCGATCGAGGAGGCGGCACGCCTCGCGACATCGGCCGCGGCGCCCGAGGCCGTCTGATGAGCGCGCCCGACGTGTCTCCGGCCGGGTCGAGCGCTGCGGCCCACCTGCGACTGCCCGACCGGATCTACCCCGGGTACCTCTTCGACCTCGACGGGACCGTCTACCTCGGCGAGGCCCCGCTACCCGGGGCGGTGGAGGCCCTTGCGGCCCTCCGCGACGCCGGCAGCCGCACGCTCTTCCTCTCGAACAAGCCGCTCGAGCCGCCCGAGGCCTATGCCCGGGCGCTCCGGGGGATGGGGATCGCGGCGGAGCGGGACGACGTCGTCACCTCGCTCGACGCGCTCCTCGCCTATCTCGCCGGATCGCCAGAGCGATCGGGGATCCTCCTCGTCGCGGAGCCGCTCGTGGAGGGGCTGCTGCGCGAGGCGGGACACGCGGTGACGAAGGATCCTGGGGCGGCCGACGTTGTCGTCGTGTCCTGGGATCGAGGCTTCAGGTACGACCGCCTGGCGGCGGCCTTCCGAGCGGTCCGCGGGGGGGCGCGGATCGTGGCCACGAACCCCGATCCGTACTGCCCGACGCCGGATGGCGGCGAGCCCGACTGCGGAGCGATCCTCGCCGCGATCGAGACCGCGACCGGCGTGCGCGCCGAGGCCGTCGTCGGGAAGCCGTCGGCACACATGGCCTCGGTGGCGCTCGATCGAATCGGCCTCCCGCCGCGCGAGGTCGTCATGGTCGGCGATCGCCTCCTCACCGACGTCGCGATGGCGAGGCGCGCCGGGATGACGGCGGCCCTCGTCCTGTCGGGCGCGACGCGCCCGGAGGACCTGGCCGGGGCCGACCCGCCGGACCTCGTCCTCGAGACGATCGGCCAGCTCGTTCCCCCCGCCGTCAATGGGAGCCACGCGTGATCGAGTTCATCTTCATGCTCACGAGCCAGGACCGAACGGTCCCGAACGCCCGCGCGGTCTACGAGGAGATTCGGGACAGCGCGCTCCGCTACGTCGGCTTCAAGGACATCGGGCTGCCGCCCGGAGAGCTCGGCGCGCTTGCCGATCGGATTCGGGCCGACGGCCGGGAGGTGATGCTCGAGGTCGTCTCGGAGACGCGCGAGGACGAGCTTCGCTCGATCCGGATCGGGCGCGACATCGGCGTCGACTGGCTCCTCGGCGGGACCCATCCGGACGACGGCGTCGAGATCCTCGCCGGAACGCCGATCCGGTACTGCCCGTTCCCCGGCCGGGTCATCGGCCACCCGAGCCTGCTCCGCGGCTCGATCGACGAGATCGCCGAGGACGCGGCCTCGCTCACGGGCCGGCCCGGCGTCCACGGCCTCGATCTCCTCGCCTACCGCTTCGACGGCGACGTCGAGGCCCTGACCCGCGCGGTCCAGGAGTGCGCGAGGGGCCCGGTCATCGCCGCCGGGAGCGTCGACTCGATCGAGCGGATCGAGGCGCTCAAGCGTTGCGGGGTCTGGGGCTTCACGATCGGCGGCGCGATCTTCGACGGCAAGTTCGAGGGTGCGCCGTCGGTCCGCGCGCAGATCGACGCGGTCCTCGCCGCGGCCGCCTGACTGGCGCCAGCGCTCAGCGAAGCGCGCGAGGCAAGACCGGCCGCTCGACCCGCTCGAACCGGGATCGACGGGCCGAGCGATAGATCGCCAGGACGGTCGCCAGCGCGGCCGCGGCGTCGTCGAGTCCGGGCTCGGGGACGGCGCCCGAACGGACGGCGCCCGCGAAGGCCTCGACGACCGCCTGCCACGGATCGACCGGCTCGACGGGGAGGTCGAGCCAGCGGTCTGCAGGTCGATCGCGCCAGGGTCGGCGCAGGAAGACCCGGAGCGGCCGGGCCGGCCCGTACGGGTCGGGGATCCGGAGCGTGCCGAGGCGGCCCAGGATCTCGACCTCCTCGGCCAGGACGGCGCCGG
>DASXWX010000106.1:0-7905 GCA_036503395.1 Candidatus Limnocylindrales bacterium | reverse complement strand
CGACCGCGAACGCCGCGATTGCGAGGCCCTCGACGACCGCGTGCGGATCGAGCGTCATCAGTGTCCGGTCGGCGGCAGCTGCCGGATCCGCCTCGTAGCCGTTGGCGACGACGAACCGGCGCTCGACCGGCTGCTGTGCAGCGGTCCGCCACTTCTCGCCGGTCGGAAAGCCGCCGCCACCGCGGCCGCGCAGTCCCGACGCCGCGATCGTGGCGATCGTCCCGGTGGCGCCGAGATCGCGGACGGCCCGCCGGAAGCCCTCCCAGGCACCCGCTCCGATCGCGGCCTCGAGATCGGCCGGGTCGTAGGCGGGACCCGCCGCCCGCGCGCCGGGCTTGCCCGCGCGGGCGAGGAGGATTCTCGGCCAGTCGGCCGGCGTCGCGAGGAGGTCGGCCATCAGTTTGGCCTCGGGGTCGTCGCGGCCGCCGCCGGACCCGACGAGCCGTTGCCGCCCGCGAGCGCGGTGCCGAGGCCGGCGAGGTACGAGGACTCGGACGGCCGGTGCTCGTCGAACGCCTCGCGGGTCGCGGTCTCGGTCGGCGGGTCGAGCCGGAGGTGCCGGTAGTAGGAGGCCGTCCCGTAGAGCATTGCGTACCAGGCGCCGGTCGCGAAGCTGATCTGCTTGAGCGCCGCGACGGGGATGTAGCCATAGGCCGCCTGGACGTCCTCGAGGATCGGCAGCATCCGCTTCGGGTCGTGATCGTGGCGCTCGAGGATCTCGTCGACGGCGGTCACGTCGATCGGCTCGAAGTGCTCGTAGGCCCGGTCGGGAACGGGTCGGCCGGATCGCCGAAGCGCCGATTCCTCTCGCCGCTCGCCGTACGTCTCCGGTGGGCCCCAGTGGACGTGGTAGCGGCCCTTCGTGTCGAGCCCGCCCATGTCGATGCACTCGATCGGGCAGGCCTGCGCGCACTGGAAGCACGTCTCGCACTTGAGCGTGCCCCACTCGTCGTAGAGGAGCTGGAGGCGGCCGCGGAAGCGGACGCCGATGTCGGCCGGCTTCTCCGGGTAGCGGATCGTCGCCTTCGGCTCGAAGAAGCGCTTGAGTGTGAAGGCCATGCCTCGGACGATCCCGAGGCCGGGGACGAAGCTCATCGGCTCACCGCGACCCGAGGACGACGATCGCCGCCGCGGTCACGAACAGGTTGAGCAGCGACGCGGGCAGCAGCCACTTCCAGGCAAAGCCCATGAGCTGGTCGATGCGGACGCGGGGCAGCGTTCCGCGCATCCAGACGAAGGTGAACACGAACACGTACGTCTTGAGCATAAACCAGACCAGTCCGACGACCCAGTCGAACGAGATGAACAGCAGGCCGAGGACGACGCCGACCGCGACGAGGTTGAACACGACGAAGCCGAGGACGAGCGCCTGCCACGTCGGCAGCGAGCTGCGGGCGAGCCAGAACGGGACGGCGAAGACGAGCGTGCCGACGACCGGCACGACCGCGACGAGGATCAGCAGCCAGATCCCGAGCGAGCCCGGATCGAGGGCCGGCGTGACCGGGAACGGCCACTGGAACGGCGCCGTCCAGCCGCCGAAGAAGAGGGACACCGTCAGGGCCGAGACGATGAAGACGTTGACGTACTCGGCGAAGAAGAAGAAGCCGAAGCGCATTCCCGAGTACTCGGTCGCGAAGCCGGCCACGATCTCCGAGTCGGCCTCTGTCAGGTCGAACGGCGTCCGGTTCGCCTCCGCGGTCGCCGCGATCAGGAAGATGAGCGCACCGAGCGGCTGCTTGAACACGTTCCAGTCGAGGAACGAGCCCGACTGGCCGAGCACGATCTGGTTGATCGACATCGTCCCGTACAGGAGCATCAGCCCGACCACCGACAGGGTCAGCGGGATCTCGTAGCTGACGATCTGGGCCGCACTCCGGAGGCCGCCGAGCAGCGAGTACTTGTTGAAGCTCGACCAGCCGGCCATCAGCAGCCCGACCACGGTCAGGCCACCCATCGCGAAGAAGTAGAGGAGGGCGATGTTGAAGTCCTGGCCGAACAGCCCGGGCGCGAACGGGATCACGACCAGGCTCATCACGCTGGCCATGTACACGACGACCGGCGCCAGCGTGAAGACGATCGGATCCGCGCCCGTCGGGGTGAAGTCCTCCTTCATGAGGACCTTGAGCCCGTGGATGACCGAGAGCGCCGACCCGAACGGCCCGACCCGGTCGGGACCGAGACGGAGGTTCATCAGGGCGATGACCTTCATCTCCATGTAGATGATCAGGAACGCGGTCGGGACCGTCATGAGCAGCACGGCCGTCGCCGCGACGACGAACCGGACGAGCGGCAGGTTCGCAGCCAGGAAGTCGACCACCGGCCCACCGAGCAGGACGATCACGACGACGAGGCCGACCGTCAGCACGGCGAGGAGGGGGATCGCCGTGAAGACGATCTTCCCGGGCAGCGTCAGCCGATTCCAGGCCCTCGACACCGTCGTCATGTGACCTCCCCCCGGCGACGCACGGGCGGGGCGAGGCGAAGGCGCCGACGAGCACGCGAGGGAGCGCACCCGAAGGTGCGTGAGCGAGGGAGCGCAGGCGGCAACGCGCGGATCGTCCGCGCGGGTGTCGCCGTCACTTGTCGACGCCGCCCATGATCGGGTCGAGGCTCGCCATGACGGCCATCGTGTCGGCCACGAGATGGCCCGGCATGAGCAGCCCGACCGACTCGAGGTGGATGAAGCTCGGATCGTGGATCCGGAGGCGGAACGGCTGGTCCGTGCCATCGCTCATCGCGTAGACGCCGTACTCGCCGCGCGGGCTCTCGATCGCCGCGAACGCGCGACCTGGCCGCGGCCGGAGGAGGCGTGGCAGCTTCGCCATGACGGGGCCGTCCGGCATCTGGTGGAGGCACTGGTCGATGATTCGGAGGCTCTGCTTGACCTCGTCGACCCGGAGCAGGTAGCGGGCCAGGCAGTCCCCCTCGGACCGGGTCGGGATGTCGAAGTCGAGCTCGGGGAAGACGCTGTAGGGATGCGCCCGGCGGAGGTCGAACGGGACGCCGGTCGCGCGCAGGTTCGGCCCCGTCCAGCACATCCGGAGGGCCGTCTCGGGGTCCATGCGGCCCAGGCCTCGCATCCGCCGGACGAAGATCTCGTTCTCGTTGAGGAGCTTCGTGTTCGCGTCGTGCTGGGCCGCCGCCCGGCTCATCCAGTCTCCGAGCCGGCTCATGAAGTCGTGGTTGAGGTCGCCGTTGACGCCGCCGATCCGGAAGTAGTTGAAGAGCATCCGGGCGCCCGTCAGCGAGGCGAGCATCTCCACGATCTCGTCGCGCTCGATGAACGAGTACAGGATCGGGGTCAGGCCGCCCAGGTCGAGGGCCATCCAGCCCATGAAGAGGGCGTGGCTCGCGACCCGAAGCAGCTCGGTCGAGAGGACCCGGATGTACTCGGCCCGGCGTGGCACCTGGACGTCGAGCAGCTTCTCATAGGCCATGACCGCCGGCCACTCGCAGAAGAGCGCGCTGACGTACTCGAGCGGGTCGAGCTGGCTGATCGTCTGGTGGTAGTCGGCGTTCTCGCAGAGCTTCTCGACGCCGCGGTGGAGGTAGCCGAGGACCGGATCGAGGTCGACGACCTGCTCGCCGTTGAGCTTGAGGACGATCCGCAGGACGCCGTGGGTGGAGGGATGCTGCGGACCCATGTTGATCAGCATCTCGCCGTCGGCCAGCGTGAAGAACTCTGCCTCGCGCTCGGTCCGCGGCGGGAAGGGCGGGACCGGCTCGAAGACGCCGACGTCCTGCTCGAGCGTGACCCGCGGATCGTCGGCCGACTCGCGCGAGGCGATCCGGTAGGGCTCGTCGCCCGGACCGCGGTCGGCGACGGCAGGCTGGGTGTCGGGGGGTCGGGTCGCGGTCATCGTCAGCCTGCCTTCGATTGCCGGAGGACGTGCTCCGGATCGGCATTGCGGGGTTGGTGGGCCTGCTCCACGTGACGGACGCCGCCGCCCGGCGAGCGCGCTGCGTCGTCCGGGAGGAAGAAGTCCTTGCGGAGCGGGAAGCTCGCGTAGTCCGGCGGCATGTAGATCCGGCGGAGGTCGCGGTTGCCCTCGAACGTGATCCCGAACATGTCGTAGGCCTCTCGCTCCATCCACTCGGCCGCGGGCCAGAGGAACGTGATCGAGGGCGCGCGCGGGTCCTCCCGGGACAGGCCGTCGGCGATGACGCGGAGCCAGTCGCCCGTCGTGCGGCTCCAGAGGTGGTAGACGACCTCCATGACGACCCCGGTGTCGACCCCGGCGAGGTCGGCCAGGAACTCGAACCGAAGGTCGGGCTCGTCGTGGAGGGCGGTCATCACGGCCGTCACGTCGCCCGGCGCGATCCGGATCTCGGTCTCGTCGTGGCGCTGGCGGACAGGGCCGGTCAGCTGGTCCGCGAAGCGCGCCTCGAGCCGCGCCCGGAGCGCGCGATCCACCTAGACACCCTCCGGCACGGTCGGACCGACGGCCCGCTGATCCCACTGGCCCCGGCGGTCCTTGATGAGCTGCTGGAGCTTCATCATCCCGAAGATCAGGCCTTCCGGCCGGGGCGGACAGCCGGGGACGTAGACGTCGACCGGCATGATCCGGTCGATGCCCTCGATCGTGCTGTAGGAGCGCTTGTAGCGGCCGCCGGAGACCGTGCAGTCGCCCATCGCCACGCACCACTTCGGCTCGGGCATCTGCTCCCAGAGGCGAAGGAGCGGGCCGGCCATCTTCGTCGTGAGGGTGCCCGCGACGATGAGCACGTCGGCCTGGCGCGGCGAGGCCCGGAACGGGAACATGCCCCAGCGGTCCATGTCGTTCTTGGAGGTGGCCGCCGACATCATCTCGATCGCACAGCAGGCGAGGCCCGAGAGGAGCGGCCAGAGGCTGTTCGCCCGGAGCAGGTCGAGGACGAGGTCCGCCTTCGTCGGGATGGCCTGGAGCGCACCCCAGCGGGCGTCGTCGCGATAGGCGATCCCCGAGCGCTCGACCTCGGCGAGATGGGTGGTTCCGGTCGGGCCGGCGGCGTATGCGGTCGGGTCGACCGACTGCCAGAGCGTGTTCGGGACGACGATCGGGCTCACGACGTCGCCGCCGCCGGCGGGAACGAGCGCATCGACGGGATTGCCCTGGTGGTCCGACGCCTTTTGCGTCCTGGTGGGATACGGATCGCGGTTCAGCGCCACGTGAGGACACCCTTTCGCCAGGCGTACGCGAGCCCCAGGAGCAGGACTCCGACGAAGATCAGCATGCTGACGAAGCCGCCGAGGAGCAGGTCGCGGAAGGCGATCGCCCAGAGATAGATGAAGACCACCTCGATGTCGAAGGCCACGAACAGCAGCGCGTAGATGTAGAACGAGAGGCCGAACCGGCCGTGCGTGTCACCGAAGGTGTCGATGCCCGACTCGTAGGGCAGGCCCTTGTGGATGTCACCCCGGTTGCGATGGGAGATCAGCCACGCGGCGCCGATCGTGAGGAAGACGAACGAGACGCCGGCGAAGGCGAACCCGACCACGTACCAGATGCCGCTCACGGCGCTCCTCGAGGCGGGCCGCCCCGGGCGCCCGCGACCTTCCGCATGCCCTGCCGATCCTGGGGTGCCGTGCGTGGGGCACTGCGGCCGGCACGGCGCGACCGCACGGCCATTCTAGCAAGGGCAGCCGCTCCGCCCGATCGGGCGGGCCGGCCGGAAGGGCGGCGGGGAGCGAACGCGCCGAGCGCGCGAGCAGGTTCGCGTCCGCTCCCCGACGATGCCGGGCGCACGCACCCGTGTGCCCGACCGGCGGAGGGTGCGAAACCGGCGCCCTCGACGGCAATAGGGCGAACTGCGTAGCGACTACGGGTGCAGCCGGAAGGCGAGCCCGGCGAGCGCCGGCTCGATCGCCATTCCCTGTCCGAGGACCACCACCCGAAAGCCGCCCGTTGCCCGGGGGTCGAGGAGCCGGGCGACCGACGCCCGAAGCTCCGACCAGGCTGCGAGGCCGGTCCGCTCATCCGAGCGGGCATCCTCGACGAGCTGTTCGAGACCGCAGCCGACGAGGAACTCGGCCTGGCTCGTCGCCCCGAGGACGTCGAGGTCGGCGCCCCGTGCGGAGCGCTCGAGCGCCGTCAGGTCGACATGCGCGGTCAGGTCCTGCCGCCCGATCGACTGGAACGGATCACCGTGCGCCACGTGGCCCAGGTAGGCGACAAGGGTCCCCGCCATCCGCCGCGTCGAGTAGAGGTCGTCCGCGGGGAGCGCGTAGTCGACGACGATCGCGACGCCCGCGCGGAGGTCCTCCGCGAGGCTCGCGATCCACGGTCCGTCGGCGAGCCGGACCTCGGCCCGCTGGCCCGAGGCGAGCGCGACTCCCTCGGCGGCGAGGCGGGCGGCGAGGACAGGCGTCGATGGAGGGCCGGGCTTCTCGCGCAAGCCGTCGCCGTCGATCACGACGAAGAGCTCCGCGAGCGCGCCGTCGTAGGCCGCGTTTCCCTCGACGCGATGGAATGGCAGGGCGTCGAGGAACTCGTTGGCGATGACGACGCCGGTCATCGGTCCGGCCGCCCGCTCGAGCCGGCCCTGGAGCCCGCCCGCGGCGAAGCGCGCCTCGAGCTCGGCGACGCGGTGCGGGTTCCGCTCGACCGGCTGGTAGCGGACGACGTCGAAGAGCGGCGAAGCGTCGGTTGCCAGCCGCCCGAGCAGCGCCGCCGCGAGCGCGCCGGAGCCGGCCCCGAACTCACGGACGACGAACGGCTGCGGGCGGCCCAGCCGCTGCCAGACCTCCACGACCTGCCGCGCGAGCGCCTGGCCGAAGATCGGGTGGAGCTCGGGGGCAGTGAGGAAATCGCCCGCCCGCGTCGGACGCGACTCCTCCGTCATGTAGTAGCCGCCGTGGGGGTCGTAGAGGGCGATCTCCATGAACCGGGCGAAGGTCATCGGTCCGCGCCGTCGGATCTCGTCGCGGATCCGTGCGACCAGCGCGGGATCCGACGCGACGTCCGGGAGCGGCCGAAAGGGACTCACGCGCGGCCCCGCGCCCGTCGGAGGAGCAGCCGCGCGCCGGGTCCGACCATGCTGTGCGCCCCGAGCACGACGGGGATCGGCGCGTCGCGGGCGGCTGCGGTCAGGTCCCGCAGCCACGGATCCTCGATCCTCTCGGCGAGGAGGAGGTCGGACGCGTAACGGTCCTCCGGCCGCGGCCAGGCGCCTTCGTCGGCGCCCCAGCGCGCCGCCATCAGGACCCGTGAATCGACGACTGCCGCGTCGGCGAGATCGGCCACGATCCTTCCGAGGGCGCCGGGACCGCGGTCGGCGAGCAGCATCGCGAGGACCGACGCCGGCGGGCGAGCGGAGTGGGATCGTCCGTCGTCGCCCCCGAAGGCGAGTCGCGAGCTCGCCCGAAGTCCGCGCTCCTCGACGAGCGCCCGCGTCCTCGAGGCCGCCTGCCGCTCGATGAGCCGGAGCGTGGCCGCCGACGTCCGGCCCGCCACGAGAACCTCTCCCCGGCGGTCCCGGAGCGTGGCCGCGACGCGGTCGAGCCGGTCGCCCACGATCGAGCCGTCGGGGGGTTCGCCGATGCCGGCCAGCAGGACGTCGAGCGGCGAGTCGATGTCGAAGGCGAGGCGCCAGTGGCCGGGACGGTCCTCGACCGGGGTTCTCGCGACCTCCTCGAGCCAGCGCGGCAGCGCGTTGTCCGACGGCAGGTCCGGCGTCCGGCGCAGGACCGCCGGATCGCCGAGGGCGACGAGATCGGCGGAGTAGCGGTTGTTGACGAGCGCCCGCGGCTCGCCCGATCCGGCGACCTGGACGAACGGCCGCAGGTCGCCCGTCCGTGCGAGCGGCGCCGACCCCGACCCCGCCACCACCAGTCCCTGGCCCTGTGGCAGCGCCGCGACGACCGACCGGGCCAGCGCGCCGAAGGTCGTATCGTCCGGTCCGCCGACGCGAACCTCGGCGGTGGTG
>DASXWX010000105.1:0-6859 GCA_036503395.1 Candidatus Limnocylindrales bacterium | reverse complement strand
TCAGCGCGCGTCGCCCGCGCGACCCCGCGGACGGCCAAGCGCGCGCGTTGCCCGCGCAACCCGGCGGACGGCCACGCGCGCGCGTTGCCCGCGCAACCCGGCGGACGGCCACGCGCGCGCGTTGCCTGGGCGGGGACGATTTCGACCTGGTCGTGTTCGTTCGTTGCCTCCCAGCGGACATCGTGACCGCGGTCGGTACTCGATCACGTCTCCTCTGCCCCTCTGAAGGGACGTGCCGACCAGTCGGCGCCGGATTCATCCTCTGTGAGACAACGGCCAGCAGGCCACCCACCTGCGTCCGGGACGGGCGGCGCGTACCGACGCCTGCTGGGGCCCGCGACGGACAGATAAGGCTGAGCGAACTGCCCGATATGCGGCGACTGCTTCAATCCTGCCGTGTCGAGGACCAAGCTCGATCGGACGGCCGAGCGGATTGCGCGCGTCGCCCGCGTCCGGCTCGCGGAGGACATCGACCGGTTGTGTGCGGATGCGGGCCTGTCCCATGCGGCGCTCGCGCAGGGATCCGGCGTGTCGACGTCCCATTTCGGACGGCTCATGGCAGGCACCACGAAGCCGTCGCTCGAGACGTATGCACGCATCGCCGCCGGCCTCGGCGCGGATTTTGGCGCGCGGCTCTACCCGAACACCGGGCCGGCGATCCGCGATCGGCTGTCGGTGCCGATCCTCGAGGCGCTGCTGGAGACGCTCCATCCCCACTGGAGCCCGTTCGCCGAGGTTCGAGTCTTTCGGCCGGGCCGAGGCTGGATCGACGCGGTCCTGCTCGACCGACGCGCCGAGCTGCTCGTCGCCACGGAGATCGAGACGACCCTCAACCGCATCGAGCAAATGATCCGGTGGACGGGTCAGAAGGCCGACTCCCTGCCTTCCTGGGAACGATGGTCGGAGCTCGAACCGAGCCCCGCGATCTCGCGGTTGCTGATCGTTCGCTGGACACGGGCAACGCGCGAGGCCGCCGACGCCGCGGAGCGGCAGCTCCGGATCGCCTTTCCGGCCCATCCCGACGACGCCCTCGCCTCGCTGACCGGAATCGTGCCCTGGCCCGGCCCGGCGCTCCCCTGGGCACGAACCCACGGGAGCAGCGTTCGCTTCGTCGGTCGGCGGTAGTCCCCCGCCGGCCGCCCAGCACTTGCCTCCCGCTACACTCTGCCGGGCTCCCGGCTCGGCGATCGCCCTCGAGCGTCTTCGGCCGGGACCTCCGCGGTGGCCTTAGCTCAATCGGCAGAGCATCGGATTGTGGCTCCGAAGGCTACGGGTTCGAGCCCCGTAGGCCACCCCACCACCTCATCGGCCGCGTCGCGTGCGCGACTACGATCACGACGTGGATGAGAGCCGCGTGCCGCGCTTCGGGGCCCGCGGGGAGGGCTGGACGCTCGCACAGGTCGTGCTGATGTTCTCGATCGTGGTGGTCGCCTGGCGGGCGTCGCCGGCACCGCCCGCGACGATCGTGGAGCTTGCGCTGCGCATCCTCGGGCTCGTCGGCGTGCTCGCAGGTCTCGCCCTCATCCTCGTCAGCTCGCACGTCCTGCGTCTCGCCGGGTCCTTCTCGACGCTCCCCCGGCCGCTCGAATCCGGCCGGCTCGTCGAGGCCGGGCCGTACGGGCTCATCCGGCATCCCATCTACGCCGGTCTCGTGCTGGCGGGTACCGGTGTGGCGCTCTACCGGGTATCGATCGCCGTGGCCGTCCTCACGGTTGCGCTGGCGATCGTCCTCGACCTGAAGCGACGCCGGGAGGAGGCGTGGCTCGTCAATCGCTTTCCTGGGTACGGCGAGTACCGCAATCGGACGAAGGCACTCGTCCCCTTCGTCTACTGACTGCGAGATTCAAACCGCGGACCGTCGACAGCGAGCGCTTCGGAACTACGTGTCGCCTGACAAGCGATTGACCCGCTAGACTCCACGGCGTCGTCTTCCAGACAGCTCCAGGAGGAGTGAGATCGTGCGTCGCGCTCGCCTCACCATCGCAGCAGTCACCGGTTCGGCGCTCGCGTTGAGCGTTGCCGGCACTGCGTTCGCGTCCCACTGCTTCGTGACCTCGAAGCCCGACGGCGCCGGCAATCACACGACGGTTCTGATCAACCCTCAGACGGACTCTCCGACGTTCCTCGACAGCGCCGGAAACGTCATCAGCCGACCGACCGGTGGGTTCGTCGACGTCTACATCGATGCCGACCTGTCGGGCACCCTGACGGGCGCCGACTTCCAGGTCGAGAACGACGTCTTCCTCGTCTCGAACCACAGCCTCAAGGCGAACCCCGGGCAGGGTTCGCCGGCGGCGCTGCCGGCCGTCGACGGGCGCGATCCCGCCGGTCCCGGCCGCGGCGTCGACGGCTGACACTGGCGACTTCGGGGGCGACGGGGTCGACTCGACCTCGTCGCCGCGCCGCCGCGTAACGCCGCACCGGCGCTCCGGTCAGGCGGCGCCGGCGAATGAGTAGCGCAGGAGCAGGTGGTCGCCGGTCCGACGGACCGACCGGAGATCGAGCCAGGTCGGCTCGGCCGGCCATAGCGCGAGCCCCTCGACGAGACCGAGGCGCGGGTGCCCGGGGTCACGGCCGACGAGCTGCGGCGCGAGCGTGAGGAACAGCTCGTCGAGCGCCCCGGCGCCGATGAGCTGGGCGATGAGGCTGGGGCCGCCCTCGCACGTGACCAGGCGTGCGCCGAGCCAGACCGCGACGGCGAGGAGATCCGACGCCGACGCCGCGGCCCCGAGGGGCTCGAGCCGAACGTGATCGGGCAGGCCGATGCCGCGAAGGCGATCGAAGCCGCGGGGTGGCGCCGCGACGACCACCGGGGCGGCAGGATCGTGGAACACCCGCTGGTCGGGATCGAGCTCGCCCGTCGCGGTGACGATCAGCGTCGTCGGCTGCGGCGGGAGGCCGAGCTCTGCCCGCAGGCGACCGAACGCCGGCGCCGCATCTGGCGCGACCGCATCGGGCGTCCAGCGGCCACGCGACGACGACCGCACGGTGCCCGCGCCGACGAGGACGACGTCGGCGAGCGCACGGAGCAGGCCCATGACGAACCGGTCGGTCGGGCTGAACCCGCTGACCTCGCCGCCGCCGGTCCGACCCTTGGTATCGAGCGCGGCGGCCCCGTCGAGCGTCTCGACGAAGTTGGCGACGACGACGGGGCGATCCGATCGAAGGGCGATCCGCAGGTCGCCCCCATAGCGCGCTGCGAGCTCGGGCGTCAGGCCGCGGCCGTCGTCACCTGACGCGGGCCCGAGGTCGAAGAGGGTCTCGAGCGGGGCGGTGCCGCGCGGGCGCTCGCGGCTCGGCAGCAAGGGGGCGGAAGGCGGCACCGCGGTGGCGGTCACGCGGCAGCCCGTCCGATGCCGCCGATCTCGCGGAACTCGGAGCGGAGGCTGGGGTCGTGGGCGTAGACACCGCGGTAGGCGGTCGTTCGCGTCACCGACTCGTGCTCACGCACGCCACGCATCTGGGTGCACAGGTGCTGGGCCTCGAGGTAGACGGCCACGCCATGCGCGTCGGTCAGCTCCTCGAGGCTGTCGGCGAGCTCGTGGGTCATCCGCTCCTGGACCCCGAAACGCCGGGTGAGAACGCGAACGAGCCTGGTGAGCTTGCTGATGCCGAGGATCTCCTCGTGCGCGACGTAGCCGAGCCAGGCCCGACCGAAGAACGGGAGGGCGTGATGCTCGCAGAGCGCGAAGAACGGGATGGGCCCTTCGACGATCTGGGCGAGCTCGCAGTTCGCGCCGCCGTGGCATTCAGTCGGAAAGGCGGTGACGAGCTTCGGATCACCGTCGTAGCCGTCGGTCGCATCCTCGAGGGCGGCCAGGAGCCGGCGCGGAGTGTGCATGGTGGCCGTCGTGCCGAGATCGAGCCCGAGGGCGGCCAGGATCTCGGCCAGGTGCTCCTCGAACCGCGCGCGCTGCTCGGGGTCGAGCGGGCGACGGCCGGACGGAGCTTCGAGGATCGTCGGGAATGGCCTGTCGTCATCAAGCCGGGTCGCGAGGGCCACGTCGATCTCCTGCGGAGCAATTGGGTTCTTTGCGCCTGTAACACTAGGCTTCGCTAGTTTTAGTGTCAACCGGGGCCGGACGTCCGATGCTCCGCCACTTGGCTGCAACGCCGTCGATCGCGCCGAGCACACCGGCCGGCATCCGCGAACGGGCATGATCACGCGACCGGCGATGGCGAACGACGACGTGCTGATCAGCACCATCCCCTCGCGCGACCGCGCGTTCCGGCGAGTGGTCGAGCGCGTCATCGCGGACGAGGACCTCCGCTCGCCGACCGACCTGACCGAGCGCCTCCGCCGGCTCTACCCGCGCGTCGCGGTGTTCGAGCGCCAGCTGTCGGGCGAGGCGGGCCATCTGTACGTCTACCGGGATGGCCACTTCCGACGCGACCCCGTCGAGCGGTGGTGGGAAGAGGCCGGTGTCGCGTGCGTCTGCGTGGATGTCGCGACCGGGCGGCTGACCGAGGTTTCCGACGAATGGGCGGCCCTCCTCGGGACCGAGGCGTCCGCCCTCGTCGGGCGTCACTACACGGACTTCGTCGCGGCCGAGGCCCGACCGGCGGCGCAGGCGATGTTCGAGACCCTGCTGGAGGGCGGCGATGTCCGGAGCGAGGCGCTCGTCGTTCGACCTGATGGCGCAACGATCGCGATCGAGTTCAGGGCGATCCGCGAGGACGGTGAGATCGACATCCGGTATCGACCCCTGGATTGACGCCGTGGTCGACTGATGTCGGGAGGCGGCCCGGCACCGGGCTCGCCGGGCGATCGATCGTGGACGGCGTCGCAGGGAACGGCTAGAAGGACAGGCCGATCGTCCCGCTCACGCTTGCCGAGTAGACCTGGCACCAGCCGATCCAGACGCGGTAATGGGTGAGCGTCGCCACGAACGTGCCCGTCCCGGTTCGTCGTGAATCCGATCGACTGACGTTGCTCAGCGTCCCGCGGACCGAGTACGTCTGCGTCCCGCATCCCGACTGTTGATCGACGAGGGCCACCGATCCATCGCTGAACGTGCCGCGGATGTGGACGAGTCGGGAGGTCAGCAGATCCGCATAGCCGCCGGTCACGGTCGCGGTCGTCGACAACGGCGTGTGGTCGACGACCGCGTTCCAGGTCGCGCGGTCGCCCGCGGAGCCGGATGCCGTTCCGGTGAACCGGCCCTCGGTGGTCGTCGCGTAGTACTCGTAGCCGTGGATCGTGTACGTGCTCGAGACCTTGGCCGCGAGTGCGACCGACGGAACGAGCAGCGCTGCGGCGAGCCCGAGGATGGCGCCGAAGAGCCCGAGTCGATGCCGCGACATTCTGTTCCTCCCAGCGTGCGCGAGTTTCAGCTCCCGCATGATGCGCGCCGCGACGATCGGCGTCTCGTCAGCTCACGTCCGGGTTCGAACGGTCGATCGCGGCGTAGCTCGGACTCGTGCTCGGCGCACGCTCGCCCGTCGTCGCGGATCGCGAGGCCTCGGCTGCACGCTGCTGGATCCGCTGCGCGGCCGACTGGCTCGAGGCGTACCACTGCTGGGTGATCTGGGCAGCGACATCGCGTCCGCCGAGACCGAACGCCAGGCCGAACGCGAGCGCCAGTGCCGCGACGATGCCGATGAACAGGATGTCGACGAGGTTCTGGGCGACGCCGATCTGGTTGATCGCGATGATCACCGCGAACGCGACGATCGCCACCTCGGCGATCCGGCCGAGGACGCCGGCGTTCGTGAAGCCCATCTGGCCGGCGCCGACCTCGATCGCACCCCGGACGAAGCGCGCGATCAGCGGCGCCACGAGCAGGATGACGGCCGCGACGACGAGGTTCGGGAGCCAGAGGACGATCTGGTTGAGGAGGAGGCTGATCTGCTGGAGGCCGAGCACGTTCGCGGCCGCGTTGAGGAACACGAGCCGGACGACCCAGCGGACGATCTCGGCGCCGACCCGACTGGCCGGCCAATCGCGGGCGATGCTGCCGTACACGTCCGAGCCGTGGGTCTGGAGGAGTCGATCCGCGCCGGCGGCCGAAAGGGCTCGTCGGGTCAGGCCGGCGAGGGCGTTCGAGATGATCCAGCCGATGATGAGGATGAGCAGCGCGCCGATGATCTGGGGGATCGCGCCGAGGAGCGTGTAGATCGTGTTCGAGATGGAGGCGAAGACGGCGTCGCCCCAGGTCTGGACCTGGACGAGCGGGCCGGAGGCGGGCATGGGCGTTCTCCTGATCTGGTCCGTCGATGGCGACCGCAACCGTCGCCGAGCCACGGCGGCGGTCGCCTTGCGGTGCGCCGCGGTCGCATTACCGACTCATGCCGAAGCCACCGCCGGTCCTCGCGGGCTCGGCGACTCGCCGGCCGGCCTACGCTGTCGGAACCATGAAGCGCGTCGTGATCCTCGGAGGCGGGTTCGCCGGGGTCAGCGCGGCACAGGAGCTGACGAAGCGACTGCGCCGCGAGCACCGCCTGTCGACGCCCGCCGCGCCCGTGGAGGATGGCGTCGAGGTCCTCCTCGTCAACCGCGACAACTACTTCGTCTTCCAGCCGCTGCTCGCCGACATCATCTCGGGCACGATCGAGACGACCCATGTCGTCGTCCCGATTCGGCGGATGCTGCCGCGGGCGCAGGTCGAGGTCGCCCATGTCGAGGCGATCGACACGGCCGCCCGAAGCGTCCGGCTGCGGCGACGCCTCGGCGGCGCGACGACGGAGGTCGGCTACGACGTGCTCATCCTCGCCCTGGGCGGCGTGACGGACCTGTCGGCCGTGCCCGGGATGGCAGAGCACGCGGTCGGCATCCGGACGCTCGGCGATGCCTTCTATCTGCGCAACCGGGCGCTCGAGATGCTCGAGGAAGCGCGAGTCGAGGCCGACCCCATCCGAC
>DASXWX010000104.1:0-2990 GCA_036503395.1 Candidatus Limnocylindrales bacterium | reverse complement strand
CGCTCGCCTCCTGCCGCTCGCCGTCCGCGGCCGCGTCCTCCGGTCGCGTGCGGCG
Source organism: Candidatus Limnocylindrales bacterium (assembly GCA_036503395.1). GTDB lineage: Bacteria > Chloroflexota > Limnocylindria > Limnocylindrales > CSP1-4 > DASSHA01. The sequence continues at coordinate 2,935 of DASXWX010000104.1, read as the reverse complement.
GTCGCCGCCGCCGCCGCGGCGCGCGGGGCCCTGGGCCCGCAGGCGACCCTGGAACGCGGCTACGCGATCGTCCGCGATGCGTCCGGGCGCATCGTCCGCGCGCCAGCCGACGCGCCGGCCGGGACGCCGCTACGACTGCGCGTGGCTCGAGGGGAGCTCGGGGCGAGGTCCGACGGCCCGGACGCCTCCACGGGCGACGGCGCGTCCGGACGGACGCGCCCGGCGGCTATCCTCGCCACACGGAGGACCACACGACGACGTGACTGCGACGAACGACACTGCGCCCGAGTCCGCCATCCCGGCCGACGTCGCCGGGCTGGCGTTTGACGCTGCCCTCGAGGAATTCCAGCGGACCGTGGCGGCGCTCGAGACCGGAGGCCAGCCACTCGAGGAGGCACTCGCGCTCTACGAGCGTGGCGTGTCCCTCCACGCCCATCTCGATCGTCTCCTCAACGATGCCGAGCTGCGGATCCGGCGGCTCGTGGAGCGGGCCGGCGGCGTCGAGACGGGCGAGCTGCGCGACGAGACAGGCGGCTGATCGCGCCCGTATCGCGACGACCGGCGGCGTCCGCCGGTCGACCGCCCAGCCGGGCCCGGTCGGGGACCCCGGGGTAGACTCCCGGCCGTGTCGATCCTCGAACGGCTGAACGGGCCGGCCGACCTCCGCGGCCTGACCGAGCCGGAGCTGGCCGACCTCGCGGCCGAGATTCGCGAGACGATCGTCGCGACGGTCGCCTCGACCGGCGGACACCTCGGCAGCTCGCTCGGTGTCGTCGAGATCACGCTCGCGCTCCACCGGCTCCTGGAGTCGCCGCGCGACCGGATCGTCTGGGATACCGGGCATCAGGCGTACGCCCACAAGCTCCTGACCGGACGGCTCGGACGGTTCGGGACGCTGCGCCAGCTCGGCGGCGTCGGCGGCTTTCCGAGGCGCTCGGAGTCCGAGCACGACGTCTTCGACGGCGGGCATGCCGGCACCGGCCTGTCGATCGCGGAGGGCCTCGCGACCGCCCGCGACCTCCGCCACGGCCTCGAGCGGGTCGCCGTCGTCGTCGGCGACGCTGCCCTCATCAGCGGTCTCAGCCTCGAGGCGCTCAACGACATCGGCCAGCGTCGGACGCAGCTGCTGATCGTCCTCAACGACAACGAGATGTCGATCAGCCCGACGGTCGGCGCGCTCTCGAAGTACCTCTCGGAGATCAAGCTGACCCAGGCCTGGCAGCAGACCAAGACCGTCTACGACCGGCTGATCGAGCGCGTGCCGGTGATCGGCCCGACCGCCCTCGAGCTGTCACGTCGGATGCGCGCATCGGTCGTCAGCTTCGCCCAGCCCGGCCACCTCTTCGAGGACCTCGGGATCACCTACATCGGCGTCGTCCCGGGTCACGACCTGCACGCGCTGATCGAGACCTTCCGACGCGCGCTCGAGCTCCACGGGCCGGTGATCGTCCACGTCCGGACCCAGAAGGGCAAGGGCTACCGTCCGGCCGAGGCCGACCAGATCGGGTTCCACGGCGCGGCTCTCCCGCCGATGGCGGTCGGCACGAACGGGGCGAGCGGTTCGAACGGGTCGAGCGCCACGAACGGAACCCACCTCGCGAACGGCCACCTTCCGGCCGAATCGATGGCCGACGACGCCGCCCCTGCGACCGCCCGCGCGACCGGAATCCCTAAGGCGCCGAACTACACGTCATTCTTCGTCGACGAGCTCATCCGGGCCGCCCACGAGGACCGTCGGATTGTCGCGATCACGGCGGGGATGCCCACCGGCACGGGCCTCTCGAAGTTCCAGGCGGTATTCCCGAACCGCTTCATCGACGTCGGCATCGCAGAGCAGCACGCCGTCACCCTGGCGACGGGTCTCGCGCTCGGCGGCGAGCGACCGGTCGTCGCGATCTACTCGACGTTCCTGCAGCGCGCCTTCGACCAGCTCGTCCACGACGTCTGCCAGAACGACGTCCCGGTCGTCCTCGCGGTGGACCGGGCGGGCCTCGTCGGCGAGGACGGGACGAGCCACCAGGGCATGTTCATGCTCGGCGCCATGCGCGAGCTGCCGAACCTCATCGTCGCCAGCCCGAAGGACGAGCAGGAGCTTCGATCGCTCCTCCGGACCGCCCTCGCCCAGGACCACCCGTTCGCAATCCACTATCCCCGGGACGCGACGATCGGCGCGCCGCCGGTCGAGCCCTCACCGATCGTTATCGGATCGGGCGAGACCCTTCGCGACGGCCGGGACGTCCTGGTCGTCGGGCTCGGGCCGATCCTCGGCCGTGGACTGGAGGCCGCGGACACGCTCGCCGCGGAGGGCTGGTCGGTCGGCGTCGTCAATGCCCGGTTCGCCAAGCCCCTCGACCGCCAGCTGATCCTGGACGCGGCCCGCGGGACGAAGCTCGTAGTGACGCTCGAGGAGAACGCGCTGCCGGGCGGGTTCGGTGCCGGCGTCGTCGAGCTGATCGAAGAGGCCCGCCTCGCCGATCCGGCCTTCCGGGAGCTCGTCGTGCGGACCGTCGGGATCCCCGGCGACCGGTTCGTCGACCATGGCGCCGTCGACGACCTGCGGCACGTCATCGGCCTCGATGCCGCCGGGATTGCCGCGCAGATCGGGGACGCGCTCGCACGGCTCGGCGTCACGCCGGCCGGGCGGACGGTGGTCGGCGGCTAGGGCCGCGCGAAGAAGGCGAGTGCGGCCGCGATCGCGAGCAGCGCGGTCCCGCTCACCAGGACGTCTCCGGGACCCGCGAGGGCAATCGCCCAGGCGAGGATCGCGATGCCGACCGCGTCCACCGCGATCGCCGTCCAGCGCCCCCACGGCCGACGGCCCCAGATCCCCACGGCCCCGACGACGCCAGCGGCACCGTAGACGACGATCCCGGTTGCGAGGGCGAACGCGGCGCTCCCGCTTGCGACATTCGCCGGGACCCCGCCGCCTGACGCG
>DASXWX010000103.1:0-4044 GCA_036503395.1 Candidatus Limnocylindrales bacterium | reverse complement strand
AACAACATCGTGATCTTCCAGGATCGCACCGTCACCCAGACCGTAACCCTCAACGGTTCGACGTCCGAGACTGATGTTGAAGGATTGATCTACGTGCCGGGCGGGCAGGTCAAGCTCAACGGCGACACCGGCACCCTGAACGTCGATCAGATCATCGCGGATACGTTCCTCATCAACGGGAGCGGCGGCACGATCAACGTCAACAAGGGGACCGACTTCGAATCCACGATCATCGCGGCCGGCCTCGTGGACTAGCTGTCCCGATGCGCCCATCGCGGCGCTGGTAGCCTCCATGGCGTGGTCGTCGTCATCGGGAGTCCCGTCGCCGTGCTGGCCGGGAAGCGCATCCTGCCGGCGGGCCGGAGCGTCGCCGTCGCCGAGGCCGTGCGGTACGCGGGCGGCGAGGTGCAGCTCGTCGGGAAGGTGGCCGAGGACCTCGCCGGTGATGCGATCGTCCTCGATCTGGGCCGGCACGGCATCGGGCACGCCGCGCTCGCTGGCGCCGAATCCGGGCTGACCCCGTAGGGCACGCTCGTCGACCCCGAGGCGGCCGATGCCGACGAGGACGCCTCAGCCGATTCGGCCGCGTCTGCCGACGCCGGCGCGACGTCGGAGGGTGTCCTGCCGGACGGGCTGTCGCTCGACGCCGCCGACCTCAAGGTGGCCCTCGGCTATCTGCCCGAGATCGGTTCGATCGTCGTCGCCACCGCACTCGACGCGGATGCGGCGAAGGTCGTCGGCGACGCGGCCGCGTTCCACGATGCGCCGCTTGTCGTCCTCGTCGAGCCAGGGCAATCGGCTCCCGAGCCGCTCTCGAACGCGATCGTCCTCGAGGCGCCGGACTCCGAGGCGTCGTTCGACCGGCTCGTGGGAGCCTTCGTCGTCCGGCTCGAGGCGGGAGCGAGCGCGCAGGACGCCCTGCGCCAAGTGACTGCGGCCGGGGGCTGGGAGCGGTCAGCCTAGGCGGGAGCCAACTCGATCCGGGTCACGCACCCACGTGGTGGTTGCTGGCGGGGCTCGGGCAGCGGGCACGCGGCCTCCGTGGATAGCAATCCACGGAGGGACGACGCCCGTGGTCGTCTTCGATGACTCGCGGATGTCCATTCCGACATGGCCGAGCTCGCCCGCTCGCCATCCCGGTTACCAATCACGCCATGTGGGCTATCCGCCGCGGACGAGAAAGCACGCACGATCATGCACACGGTCACGTGGGGTGACATCCGGCAGGAACCGCTGACTACGACGCCGCCACCCGCTCGAGCAGCTCCGGCCCGTCGTTGCGGACGGAGTTGACGAGGCGTCCGACGGGGTAGATCTCGAGGTCGAGCCGATCGTTCGGCCCGAGCAACGCCGAGAGCTCCCCGTCGGCGGGCCCGCTCCGGTCGAGCCAGCGGTCCCAGGCATCCTCCGGCACCACGACCGGCATCCGGTCGTGGAGTGGGGCCAGCGCGGCGTTCGGGCCGCTCGTCACGATCGCGAACGTTCGCTTGACCTCGCCGCTCGGAAGCCTCGCTCCGGCCCAGATGCCGGCCAGCGCGAGCGGTCGCCCGTCTGCCCGTCGGATCGCGTGCGGCTGCCGCGACCCGTCGAGCTCGCGTCGCCACTCGTAGAACGCGTCGACGGGGACGATGCAGCGTCGACGCCGAAACGACTCGGCGAAGAGCGGGCTCCGCTCGAGCGTCTCCGCCCGGGCATTGAACGGCGGGGATCGGCGCCCCGTGCGCGGCGCCGCCTCGGCCGCCCAGTGCGGCACGAGCCCCCACGACCAGGCGAGGATCGCCCGTCGCTCGTCGCGCTGGGCGACCACGAACGCGGGATCCGTCGGGGCGACATTGAAGCGCGGGCCGAGCTCCTCGGCGAGGGGTTCGGCGTCGAAGATCTCTGCGAGCTCAGACGCCGGACGCTGCTGGGCGAAGCGGCCGCACACCCGGGCACTCTAGTAGAGTCGGCCGCGATGCCGGATCAGCCGCTCGACCCGACCGTCACGGGTCCGCTCACGGCCGACCAGGCGCGTCTCCTCCTCGACCAGGCGGCGGAGCTCTACTCGGGCGGGGACTTCGCCGATGCTGCGGCGACCTACCAGCGGGTCGTCGGCCATCCCGATGCGGCGACGACCGCCGCGGCGATGCTCGGCCTCGGGCAGTCGCTCTACCGGCTCGATCGCGACGACGAGGCGTTGGCGGTCTGGGAGCAGGTCCTCAAGCTGCCCGAGACGCCGTCGACCTATCGCGCCTGGCGTGAGGTCGCCGCGGCCCGTGTCCGTTCCGGCGACCTGCGGGCGGCCCTCACCGCATATCGCGAAGCGGACCGTCGGGCGCCGGCCGCCGACCGGCCCGAGATCGCGAGCCGCCTCGGCTGGCTCCTCAAGGAGACGGGCGAGACGAGGGCTGCCGGCCGCCAGTTCGCGCGGGCGCGCGGGAACGCCGGCCTGCCGCTCACCTGGGTCATCATCGGGATCACGGTCGTCGTGTCGTTCGCGGCCTGGTCGGGCTCGCGCGACTTCGACGTCTACGGCGCGTTCGAGCTCGACAAGCACGCGGTGGCGGCGGGCGAGTACTGGCGCCTGTTCACCGTCACCCTCGTCCACGCGCCGCCCGACTTCGGCTACCTCCACCTGTTCTTCAACATGTACGCGCTGTACCTGGCCGGTCCGATCGTCGAGCGCCTCTACGGCCGGCTCGTCTTCGGCGGCTTCTACGTCCTGTGCGCGGTCGGCGCCTCGATCGCCTCGTTCGTGTTCGGCTCCGACGTGCCGTCGGTCGGCGCGTCGGGCGCGATTTTCGGCCTGTTCGGCGTGATCCTGGCGGCCTCGCGGATCCACCATCCGATGCTCGACCGGCAGGGTCGCGCGCTCGTCGGCCAGCTCGGGACGCTCATCGTGCTCAACCTCGTGATCGGCTTCGCGATGAGCAGCTCGGTCGACAACTTCGCCCACGTCGGCGGGCTCCTGAGCGGGCTCTGGCTGGGATACCTGATCCCGCCCGGCGCGGCGCCCACCCTCTCGAGCCTCTGGATACGACCGAGCAGCGCCGGTGGCACGAGCGGGGCCGCGGTCGGCGGAGGACAGTCGTTGCTGCGCGTGCTCGGCCTGGTCGCGCTCGTGCTGCTCTTCGTGGTCGGGATCGTCGTCGGCACCGCGGCGCGGACGTAGCCCCGGCGCCGCCCGATGTTCGCGACGCTCGTCGGGACGCTCCCGAGCCCGGCCCGCGCCCGTGGACGCGAGGATCGCCTTCGCGTCCAGCTCGAGGCGCAGGTCGCGGCGGGAATGGACCTCCTCTCGTTCGCGGAGCCCGCACCACCGACCGACGCGCTGGTCGACGCGTGGCTCGGGGCTTCGCGCCTGGCGGAGATGCTCGGGGACCGTCCGGTCAAGGCGGCGATCATCGGGCCGATGACGGTCGCCCACGGCAGCCCGAACGACTCGGATGTCGACGCGACTCGGGCGGTCGTCGACGCGCTCGGCGCCGCCGGCTGCCCCCTGGTCGAGATCCACGAACCCGTCGCGACCGCGATCGGGGCGGACGAGGTCGCCCGCGGCCGTTTTCGCGCCGCGCACGAGCACCTCGTGGATGGAATCAGCGTCCACGCCTGTCTCGCGATCACCGGCGGCAACGCCGATCCGGCCGGCGCCGAGACGCTCTTCGTCGCGGGCTACCGAAGCTTCCTCTTCGACCTCATCCTCGGGCCGGACAACTGGCGGCTGATCGCGGCGGCCCCGGCCGGCGCCGGGATCGTCGCCGGCGCGATCGACCATCGGGCGGGCGTGCGCGAGGTCCCCGAGACGGGCGTCTGGGCCGGCCACTACGCGGCCTCGACCGGTGGACGGGGGATCGAGCGGGTCGGGTTGGCAACGGCGGGGTCGCTCGCGGGCCTCGACTGGGATCAGGCCGTCGCCCGCATGAGTGTCCTCGGCGAGGCCGCACGGGTCGCCGCGATGCCACGCGGCGAGGGGATGGCCCGAGCGATGGATCCGCGCGCCCTCGACATCCGGAGCGCCGCGATGGGGCGATACGCGCCGCACCGATCGCGGCGGGCACGGCCCCA
>DASXWX010000102.1:0-1553 GCA_036503395.1 Candidatus Limnocylindrales bacterium | reverse complement strand
AAGCGCCACGGGGTCCTTTCGGACTACACGTTCGCCGTCCGCGACGAGGCGACCGGCGGGCTCGTCACGATCGGCAAGGCCTACAGCGGGTTGACGGACGCCGAGATCGCGGAGATGACGCGCTGGTTCGACGACCACACGATCCGCCGCCTGGGCCGCTATCGCGAGGTCGAGCCGACGGTCGTGGTCGAGGTCGCCTTCGACGTCATCATGCGATCGAGCCGGCATCGGTCGGGGTTCGCCCTTCGCTTCCCGCGGATCTCGCGACTGCGGCTCGAAAAGTCGGCTGACGAGATCGATACGCTCGCGAGCGTCGAGGCGATCTGGCGCGGGCTCCAGCACGGCGCCGAGCACCTGGTGACGGCGGGCGCCCGAAAGCGGGCGGCGCCGGCCGGCTGAGCCGATTCCGCGCTCGCCTGATGTGCGATGCTGACGGCCATGTTCGGTGGTCTCGCCCCCGAAACGACGGCCGGCGTCACCCTCTACACCGACGCCTACGTCGTGCGTGGGCAGGTCCAGACACGGGCGCGCCGCCTCACCGACATCCTCAATCGGGCCGAGAACGGCTTCCTCGTCCTGACCCAGGTGACCCTGGACGAGTTCGGCTCGAAGGCGAGCGCGATCCAGTCCGACTACGCCCAGGTGAACCTCGGCGCGGTCCTCTTCGGCGTGAGCGACGAGCCCGTCGAGCCGGCGCCCGAGCTGCGGATGCCGAAGGTCTCCGAGCAGGCGCTCATCTCGGTTCCGCCGTTCCGGATCGTCGGCCGCATCCACGTGCTGCCGGAGCGTGATCTGCGCGACGCGCTCGACGAGCTGACCGGGGCGTTCGTGCCGGTCACCGACGCCACGTACTGGTCGGAGATCGTCGGCGAGCCGCGGACGACCGTGAACGCCGTCGCCTTCAACCACTCCCGGGCCCAGATCCTCACGCCGTACCGCGTCTCCGATCCATGGGAGGGCATGGGAACGCGAGGCTCCTCGGGCGACGCAACCGCCTGATCCTCGGGCCGGTGGGCCTCAGCGGTCCACGGGGAGGTCCAGTCGATTGCCCCATTCGGCCCAGCCGCCGTCGTAGACCGCCACGTCCTCGTAGCCGAGGTAGGCGAGGACGAACGCGAGCTTCGCCGCGGCGATCCCTGAGCCGTCATAGCAGACGAGACGTCGCGTCCGGGTGACGTTCGCCTTGAGTGTCAGCCGCTGCAGCTCGTCGCTCGGCCGCAGCCGCTGCGTACCCGGCTCGTTCATCGTGGCGACGGGCAGGTTCACGGCGCCCGGAATGTGGCCGAGCCGGCGCGCGTTGCCCTCGAACCCCGCGTACTCCGCCGGCGCCCGGGCATCGAGGAACTGGACATCGGGGCTGCCGATCAGCGAACGGACGTCGGCCGTCGTGAGCCTGACGCTCAGCTGAGCCCGCGGCGTGAAGGTCCCCGGCATCGCGACGGCGGCGGCCGACGCGGTGGGGCGGCCCTCGGAGGTCCAGGCGTCGAACCCGCCGTCGAGGACGCGGGCGGACTCGAAGCCGTACGCCCGGAGGCTCCACCAGACCCGGGACG
>DASXWX010000101.1:0-9419 GCA_036503395.1 Candidatus Limnocylindrales bacterium | reverse complement strand
GGCGGCGATCTCGGCGCCGATCGTCTCGAGCCGCGCCGTCGTCGGACCGACCATCGTGCCGCCCCAGACGAGCGAGACCACGGCGGCGACCGCGCCGATCGTGAAGCCGATGCCGGTCGGCGAGGTGATCCAGGCGACCTGGAGCCCACCCGAGGCGCGGTAATAGAGGAGCGAGCCGGCGACGACGGTCGTGAGCGCGATCAGCTCGAAGTACTTCGCGCCGCGTCCGACCGTCATCAGCCGGCCGAAGAACTCCTCGCCCTGCGCGCCGGACAATTTCGCCGTCCGCGACACGACGAGGATCATGAGGAACGCGCCGCCGACCCACGAGGCACCGGCGACGACGTGCGCGAGGCGAAGCGCGATCAGCCCGAGGTCCATCTCTGTTCTCCCGTTCGAGGTCCGAGTCCGATGGACGCGACGATCGGTCGAGCACGCGGCCCGGGCCTCGGCCGAACGGCGAGAGTTGAGGCCCGACGAACGACGGTGCCGAACTCGACCCGCGGCCGCCGCCGTTCTCGCCCTCGATGACCACTCCGTGAACATCTCGAGGCCATCGGAGTCGAGAAGCGGCCGGTCGGTTGTGAAAGGTCCCGCGTTCGCGCCCGCGCGCGAACGGGATGTCCGGCGATTCCGTCGCGTGGCGACCGAAAGCGGTCGAAGGACCGCCGGCGCGCGCGGCACGTGCGCCGACTCGGTCGTCGCGCGAACGCGCCCGCCCGCGAGGACGGTTCAGATCGCGCGCCCGGTCAGGCGACGTGCTTGGTCCGGCGGCTCACGAAGTCGACGAGGACGTACTCGCCGAGGCGCTCGGGTGTCGCGTAGAAGGCACGGCCGCGGTTGAGCCGGGTCACGAGCGCGACGAAGTCCGCGAGCGCCCGCGATCGCTCGAGCATGAAGGTGTTGATCGTGATCCCCTCCTTCGTGCAGCGGACGACCTCGCGGAGCGTCTCCTGGATCGTTCGCCGCGTCGGCGGGTAGCTGAACTCGACCTGGCCGTCCTCGAAATGCGCCGTGGGCTCGCCGTCGGTGATGACGACGATCTCCTTGTTGCCGCCGTGCGAGCGGGCGAGGAACCGCCGGGCCAGCATCAGCCCGTGCTGGAGGTTCGTGCCGTACTCGTAGCCGTGCCACGTGAGCTCGGCGAGCGAGTCGGACCGGATCTCGCGCGCGTAGTAGGCGAAGCCGATGACCGCGAGGTCGTCGCGCGGGAACTGCGTCCGGATGAGCGTGTTGAGCGCGATCGCGACCTTCTTGGCCGCGACGAAACAGCCCCGCAGCAGCATCGACCGGCTCATGTCGACGAGGAGCACCGTCGAGGTCCGGGTCAGCTCCTCGGTCCGATACACGGCGAAGTCCCCGGGGTCGAGCGAGACGCCGGGACCGGTCCGCCGACCGGGGGCGTTCTCCTCGCGAGCCATCGCGTTCGCCAGCGTCGCCCGGAGGTCGAGCTGGAACGAATCGCCGAACTCGTAGGCCTTCGACGTCTCCTCGCGCTCCCCTCCCCGCCCCGCACGGTCGACGCGATGGCCGCCGAACGCGTCGCGACGCAGCTTCGCGAACAGGTCGTCGAGGACCTTCTGCCCGATCCGCCGCGTCCCCTTCGGGGTCAGCTCGAGGCGGTCGCCGTCGCGGGTGAGGTAGCCCGCCTCCTCGAGTCGGGGGGCGAGGTCGTCGAGCGCGTCGAGGTCGCGGACGGACTCGTCGCCGAGGAGCTCGCGGACCTCGTTCCGGTCGACGTCGGCGAGGTCGCCGACCTGCTCGACGCCGGCGATGGACGCCTCTAGTCCGTCGAGGCGCTGGAGCGCGTCGAGCTGCTCGAGCGCGCCCTCCAGCCCGAGCGGCTCGTCGCCCGAGAACCGAACGCGCTCGCCGAGCCCGCCCGGAACGAGCTGGTCGAGCGTCGCCGCGAGCTGGGCGAGGTCCCACCGCAGCCGGTCGTCGCGAAGGAGCGCGTCCATCATCGACTGGAGCTCGGCGCGCTGGTCGGGTGACATCGAGCGGAGGAGCGACTGCATCGCGGCCATCCGGTCGGCCAGCTGCTCGATCACGTCATCGAGAGACTGGGCGCCCGGGAAATAGGCGCCCCACTTCGAGAGGAACTCCGACGGATCGGGATCGCCGCCCGCGAGGCGTTCCTGGAGGAGCTGGTTGAGGTCGCGGACCATCTCCCGCGTGGACGAAAGGCTTTCGGGCGTCATCGACTTGAGCGCGTCGGACATGCCCTCGACGTAGCGGTCGAGCATCGTCGAACGCAGTCGCTCGACGAGGTCGTCGAACCGCTGCCGCGCCGTCGGCTCGAGGAAGTCGTACTCCTCGAGGCCGCGGATCCGCGCGCCGACGTCCTGGGGCAGCGACTCGAGGCGCTCGAGCCGGCGGCCCGCGGTCTCCCGGAGCATCCGCCGAAGCGCCGCCTGCTCCGATGGATCGAGATCGCCGGACGAGCCGCTCTCGCCGGACGAGGCGCTGTCGCCGGACGAGCCGCTCTCGCCGGACGAGCCGCTCTCGGCGGAACCGTTGCGGGCCGCCTCGTCGAGTCGACGTTCGATGCCGGCCCGTTCCGTGTCGACGATCTCGTCCAGCTCGCGGCGAACGTCCGCGAAGACGTCGCCGAGTCGGTGCCGCTCCGTGACCTCGCGACGTCGTTCGCGGAGCCGATCGAGCAGATCCTGGAGCCCGGCCAGGTCCGGCCGCGTGGTGTCGTCGGATCGCCAGCCTCGGTCCATCAGGCGTCGCAGCGCCTCGCCGATGTCGCCCTCGGCCATGACGTCGTCGGCGACGGCGTCGAGGATCTCCTCGGCGGCGAGATCCGGGATCTGCTGGCTCCCGTCCCAGCGCGAGAAGCGGGCGCCGGCCGCCAGACCGTCCAGCGCCGAGCGTTCGCGCCGCAGGCTCTCGCGGAGGTCGCGCCGATCGGGGGTGAAGAACGCAGTCACCGGCGGTAGACGACGCCTGTCGCTGCGCGGTCCTTGTTGATCCGCCGCTGGAGGTGGAGGCCCTCGAGCACGAACTCAACCGCCGACGCGACGAGCGCCGGGTCCGGTCCGCCCCCCGAATCTTCCGAGCCGGTGTCGTCATACCGAAGCAGCCGCCCCACGGCATCGTCGAGGCCCGGCGTCTCCCGCATCCAGCGGACGTACTCACGGGATGCGACGCGATCGCCGATCTCGACCACGAGCCCGTCGTCGAAGGCCGCGATGACGTCGTCGAGCTCGTCGATCGAGACGCGGGCGTTCCAGGTCGCGTAGACGGCCTTCGTGATCAGCCGCTCGACGACGCGCTCCTCGGGCGTGTCGTCCCCGACCGTCTCGAGCTCGAGCTTGCCGACCGTCGACGCCACCACCGCCCCGAGATCGCTGATCCGGGGCGCCGCGACATCCTCCCCGAGCCGCATCGCCCGCTTGAGCGCGGTCGCCTCGAGGACCTCCTGGTTGGCGACGCTGACGCGAACCGAGACGCCGCTGCGCTGGCTGATCTCCGGCGCTCGCCGGGCGAGCTGCGTGATCTCGGCGACGAGCTCCTCCATGAACCGCGGCGTGACGACCCGCGGCAGCCCTTCGTCGGGCGGAAACGTCAGCTTCTCCTGCCGCACGATCGCGATCTCGTCCTCGATCAAGCGTGGATAGTGCGTCCGGATCTGCGATCCCAGGCGGTCCTTGAGCGGGGTGATGATCCGCCCGCGGCTGGTGTAGTCCTCGGGGTTCGCCGACGCCACCACGAACAGGTCCAGTGGCAGCCGGACGTGGAAGCCGCGGATCTGGACGTCGCGCTCCTCGAGGATGTTGAGCAGGCCGACCTGGATCCGTTCTGCGAGGTCGGGCAGCTCGTTGATCGCGAAGATCCCGCGGTTGGAGTGCGGGATGAGCCCGTAGTGGAGGGTCATCTCGTCGGACAGGTAGCGGCCCTCGGCCACGCGGACCGGGTCGACCTCGCCGATGAGGTCGGCGATCGTGATGTCGGGCGTCGCCAGCTTCTCGCCGTAGCGCCGGTCACGGTGTATCCAGGCGACGGGGGCGGCGTCGCCATGGACGGCCACGATCGCCCGCGCCGCAGCGCTCACCGGGGCGTACGGATCGTCGTTCAGCTCACCGCCGTCGATGACCGGCAGCCACGCGTCGAGGAGGCCGACGAGCAGTCGGGCCATCCGCGTCTTCGCCTGACCCCGCTCTCCCAGGAAGACGAGGTCATGGCCGGCGAGGATCGCGTTCTCGACCGCCGGCAGAACCGTCTCGCCGTAGCCGATGACGCCGGGAAACACGGGCGTGCCCTCGCCGAGCCGGGCGAGGAGGTTGGTCCGCATCTCCTCCTTGACGGTCCGGCTGCGCCACCCCATCGCCCGCAGCTCGCGGACAGTTCGGGGCAGGTCCGCGGGCGGCTCGGGGGCGGCGATCGAAGGAGGAGTGGGATCCACGTCTGGCTCCGCGGGACGAGGCTTTGAACCTCGGCGAGCCGAACCTCGGCGAGGCCCGGTGATCGAGGCTACGCCGGGGGTTCGAGGAGCGTCAACCGAGGCTCTCGAGGGCCGCCGTCATGGGACCTCATCCGGCAGGAGGGGCCGAACGTAGAGCGTCCACGTTCGGCCATCCGAGGTGAACGGTGTCAGCGAGTTCGCCGCCCCGAACACCGCCTTCAGTCGATCCGCGTCCGAACCAACGACGTCACCGCTCCGAAGGCCGTCGATGCCCCGGTCCGGCGTGACGGGCTCGCCCAGCTCCGCGAGCTTCGTCGCGAGCGGCCAGGCAACCGATGTCTGGGGGAGCGACCGGTCCGGCGGAGCGCCCGGTACGGCGAAGACCCGGAAGCCGGCGGGGTCGTAGGGCGTCTCGGTCGTCGGCGGCGCGCCCCAGCTCTCCCCCGGATCGGTCAGGCGGTCGAGAAGGCCGAATGCCGCCGTTCGCCGTGCCTCAGCTCCCGCCGAGCCGGAGGATCCCGATGGCCCGCCGAGCGGTCCCGCGAACCGGTTGACGACCTCCCTGCCGTCGACCACGGCCCGGAACACGACCGTCCCCGCATCGGGCAGGCCCGGGCCCGGTGTCGCCGAGGATGTTTCGCCCAGACCCGCCGTGGCCACCGCGGCCCGGATGGCAGCGACTCCCGCGCGACCCACGTCCCGAACGTTCAGAGGCGGCACGAGCGGTCCGGGGTAGATCGCCGGGACCGGCGCCGGCTGGAGGATCCGCCCGTCGTCGAAGACCGCGACGACCGGCAACGTGGACAGTGTCGCCGTCGGCGCGATGAAGCCGCCCTCGTTGTCGACACGGATGACGAGCGATGCGTGCCCGTCCGACGGAATCGGTTCGGGGGTCGGGCTCGGCGAGTCGGACGGCGAACGGACGCCGCCGGTGCAGGCGGCCGCGAGCAGCACGACCGCCAAAGATGCGGCTGGGGGACGGATCACTGGGGATCTCCTGGGCGTACGGGATTGGCGCGTTCTGATCCCGACGGCCAAGTCCGCGAGTAGGTTCCCGCGCAGGCGGTCGAGCGCGCTACGTTCGTTCATGGCGTGTTAACAACCCTCGGAGAGATTCGACGCCGATGCCACGCACGATCCTCGTCGTCGAGGATGATCAGACCCTCCGTGAGACGCTTGCCGAGGCGCTCGAGACCGAGGGCTTTCGCGCCGTTACGGCGGCTGAGGGGCGAGCGGGCGTCGAGCTGTTCCGGGCAGCCCAGCCCGATCTCGTGATCCTCGACCTCATGCTCCCGGAGCTGTCGGGCATCGAGGTCACCCGAACGATCCGGGCCGAGTCGGGCGTGCCGATCATCATGCTCACCGCGAAGAACTCGGAGCTCGACAAGGTGGTCGGTCTCGAGCTCGGAGCGGACGACTACGTCACCAAGCCGTTCAGCCTGCGCGAGCTGACCGCCCGGATCCGGGCGCTCTTTCGCCGCGGTGAACGGCTCGCCGATGCCCCGCAGGGCGGGATCGTGAGCCTCGGTGGCGTCGAGGCGGATCTCGCCGGACACCGCCTCCTACGGGCCGGGCGCCCCGTCCCGTTGAAGCCGAAGGCATTCGAGCTGCTCGCATTCCTGGTCCGCCATCCGGGCCAGGTATTCACGCGCGACCAGCTCCTCGAGCACGTCTGGGGCTACGAGTACGGGGGTGAGACGCGGACGGTTGACGTCCATGTGCACTGGCTGCGCACCGAGATCGAGGACGATCCGGCCGCACCCACGATCATCCAGACCGTCCGCGGCGTCGGATACGTCCTTCGCCGACCGACCGAACGGGTCTGAAGCGCCGATCCGCTGTGCGATGCTCGATCCGTGGACGCAGTCGCGCTGATCGCGCTCGCAGTCCTCGCCGTCGCCCTCGGGTTCACCCTCACGCGCGCCATCGACCAGGGTCGGGAGCTCGAACGGCTGCGCGAGGTAATTCGACCGGCAGATCACGCGAGCGGGCTCGAGCAACGCGCCCGGGAGCTCGTGGATCGGGTCGCTGTGGCCGAGTGGGCGGCGTCCCAGTCGGCGAGCGAGATGGAGTATCTCGGCGACCTCATCGGCGTCGGTGTCGTCCGCCTCGACGACCGGGGCCGCATCGACTTCGCAAACGCCGCGGCGCATGCATTCCTCGGCCTGTCACCGGGTTCGATGCTGGGTCGTACGGCGCCCGAGGCGTTCGTCGACGAGCGCATCGACGAGATCGTCGAGACCGCCCACGAACAGGGTCGCGCCGCGGGCGAGGTCCTGCTGCGTGACGCGGATGCGCGGACGGTCATCATCCGCGGTCGTCGCTCGCCGATCCGGGGGACCTGGCTCGTGCTCGAGGACGTGTCCGAGCTGCGGCGGCTCCAGCAGATCCGCGCCGAGTTCATCGACAACCTGAGCCACGAGCTTCGCACCCCGCTCACCTCGGTCCGCCTGCTCGCCGAAACCCTTGCCAACGAGGCCACGAGGTCGGGTTCGCGGCTGTCCAACCGGATGCGAGACCAGATCGGCAAGATCGAAATCGAGACGGGCCATCTCGTCCAGATGGTCACCGAGCTGCTCGACCTCTCGCGGATCGAGTCGGGGTCGACGATGCCCCTCCTCGACACGATCGACCCGCTCGGGCTCGTCGAGGGGTCGGTCGAGCGGCTCCGGCTCTTCGCCGACCGGGCGGGCGTCACGCTGACGGCCGAAGCAAGGGGCGACTTGCCGAGGATCACCGGCAACGAGGATCGTCTGGGGCAGGTCCTCGTCAATCTGCTGCACAACGCCATCAAGTTCTCTCCGCCGGGAGGCAGGGTCGTCGCGACCGCCCGGCGCGCGGATCCGGAGCACGTGGAACTCGCCGTCTCGGACGAGGGACCCGGCATCCCGGCCGCCGCTCAGTCCAGGATCTTCGAGCGCT
This sequence comes from Candidatus Limnocylindrales bacterium, assembly GCA_036503395.1. Lineage (GTDB taxonomy): Bacteria > Chloroflexota > Limnocylindria > Limnocylindrales > CSP1-4 > DASSHA01. The sequence continues at coordinate 2,086 of DASXWX010000101.1, read as the reverse complement.
TCTACAAGGTCGACCGTGCCCGAGCGAGCGGTGGCGGAACGGGTCTCGGCCTCTCAATCGCGCGGCACATCGTCGAGAACCACGGGGGGTCGATCCGCGTGGAGTCGGAGGAGGGCGAGGGAGCCACGCTCATCGTTCGGTTGCCGATCGCGGGAGCGACCGACGAGGCAACGAACGTCGGCATTTCCTGACCACGAGCTCACGCGGTCGAGATGAGGGTCTCGATCGAGACGTCGAGCTCGTCCCGAACCGCACGGAAGGCCGCGAGACGCTCCTCCGCCGATCCGTCGGCAACCGCGGGATCCGGCAACGACCAGTGGATCTGGCGAACGGCCCCCGGGAACACCGGACAGGCCTGCCGGGCCTCGTCGCAGAGGGTGATCACAAGGTCGAACGGCTGGCCAAGGAACTCCGTGAGCGGCTTCGACCGGGCACGGCTCCAATCCACGCCGATCTCCGCGAGCACGGCGACGGTCAGCGGATTGACCGCCGTGGCGTTCGTGCCCGCCGAGTCGGCGTCGAACCGCTCGCCTCCACGGCGCTCGAGCAGGGCTTCGGCCATCTGGCTCCGGGCCGAATTGCCGACACAGACGAAGAGCACCCTCACGGGTTGAGGTCCTCGATCTCGCCAGTGGCCAGGAACACGACGTCCTCCGCGATGTTCGTCGCGCGGTCGCCGATCCGCTCGAGGTAGTAGGCCGCGAAGAGCAGCCATGTCCCGCGCGATACGTTCGCCGGGCCCGCCCGCATCAGCTCGACCACCTCGTCCACGAACCGGCGATAGCGCCTGTCGACCTCGTCGTCGCGTCCGGCGACGTCGCGGGCGGCGGCCGTATCGATGTCGACGAGCGCCCGAAGGACGCCGCGGACGAGGTCGGCGCACAGCTCGCCGATGGCGCGCAGTTCGATGGAGGCCTCGAGCGGCGGTTCGTCCGCAAGCTTGCGCACCTGCTTCGCCACGCTCGCCGCGTGGTCCCCCATCCGCTCGAGCTCATAGCTGACGTGGTCGAGGGTCAGGAGGAAGCGGAGGTCTCGCGCCACCGGCTGCTGCGTCGCGATCGCCGCCGTGATCATCGAAGTGACTTTCCGCTGCATCTCGTTGAGCAGCCGATCGGCGGTGATCACCTCGAGCGCGGCATCGGCGTCGTGGCGGACGAGGGCGTCGATCGCGGCCCGGATGGCGGACTCGACGTGCATCCCCATTCGGAGAACGTTCTCCTTGACCTCGGTGAGCTCGCGGTCGAAGACCTCCCGCGTCGGGTGCGAGATCGGCTCGCGCCGGACGCCGGCCTGCCGGTCGACGACCTCCTGGACCTGGCGGTCGACGCCGGCCGACCGCTTCTCGGCGCTCACCCGAACCTCCCGGAGACGTAGTCCTCAGTGAGCCGCTCAGACGGGTTCGTGAAGATCGTCCTCGTCTCGCCGACCTCGACGAGATAGCCGGCGCGGTCCTCTCCGAGCGTGAAGAAGGCCGTCACCTCGGACACCCGCGACGCCTGCTGCATGTTGTGGGTGACGATGACGATCGTGTAGCTGTCCTCGAGCTCGTGGATCAGCTCCTCGATCTTGAGGGTGGCGACGGGATCGAGCGCCGAGCACGGCTCGTCCATGAGGATGACCTCGGGCTCGATCGCGAGGGTCCGCGCGATGCACAACCGCTGCTGCTGCCCGCCCGACAGCGCGAGTCCGGACTCGTTGAGCTCGTCCTTCACCTCATCCCAGAGCGCGGCGCGCCGAAGGGAGCGCTCGACGATCTCCGCGACTAGGCGGCGATCCCCGACCCCGTGCCGGCGTGGCCCATAGGCGACGTTCTCGAAGATCGACATCGGGAACGGGTTCGGTCGCTGGAACACCATGCCGACCCGTTTGCGGACCTCGACGGGCTGAACGCTTTCGCCGTAGATGTCCTCGCCGTCGAGTGAGACGGTACCCGTGATGCGGGCGCCGGCCACGAGGTCGTTCATCCTGTCGAAGCAGCGCAGGATCGTCGACTTGCCGCAGCCGGACGGCCCGATGAACGCGGTGACGGCATTCGGGGCGATGTCGAGGGTCACGTCGCGAACGGCACGCTTCGGCCCGTAGTAGA
>DASXWX010000100.1:0-1839 GCA_036503395.1 Candidatus Limnocylindrales bacterium | reverse complement strand
TGGTTTCCGGATCCCGCGCATGACCGCGCAGAGATGGGTCGCCTCGATCACGACCCCGACGCCCTTCGGGTCGAGCCGGGCCATGAGCAAGTCGGCGATCTGCTGCGTCATTCGCTCCTGGACCTGGAGCCGCCGCGCGTACATCTCCACGATCCGCGGAATCTTCGACAGTCCGAGGACCCGGCCGCGCGGGATGTAGGCCACCGCCGCCTGGCCGAAGAACGGCAGGAGGTGGTGCTCGCAGAGGCTGTAGAAGGGGACCTCCTTGACGACGACCATCTCGCTGTAGTCGACGTCGAAGACCGCGCCGTTGATGAGCCGGTCGGGGTCGACGTGGTAGCCGGCGGTCAGCTCGCGGTACATCCGGTGGACGCGCGACGGGGTCCCGGCAAGGCCCCCGCGCTCGGGGTCCTCGCCGATCTCGGCGAGGATGTCGCGGACCGCCTCCTCGACCCGGCCGCCGGCGTCAGCCGGTCCGAGTCGCGCGCCCTCGATCTCCATCCGGGCAATCGGGAGCGGGACGTCGACGTCGCCGGCGAACGCTGATTCGTCCTCGTCCCGGGCGCCGCGGGCGTCCTCCCCTATCTCGGTCTCGATCTCGTCGACGAGCCGGCGCAGGTCGTCGGGGAGCTCGGCGCGCGAGCGTGGTCCGTCCGTCATCGCGGGCGATCGTAGCCCGAGCGGCGAACGGTGGGCGTGCGATCGCCCCAAGCCCTACAGTCCGTTCGATGGCCAAGCGTCGCCGCCTCCCGCGTCACGCCGCGCCGCGGCTGCGGCGGCCCGCATCCGCGCGCCACGTCCGCTTCGAGGCGCTCGTCGACCATGCCCTGGCCACGATCCCGGCGCCCTTTCGGGCGGCCCTGGGCGAGGTGGCGGTGGTGATCGAGGACGAACCGTCCCCCGAACAGCTCCGGGACAACGGTCTCGAGCCGGACGAGACCCTCTACGGGCTCTACGAGGGCACGCCGACGACGGCGTGGGGCGCCGGCTGGGTCCCGGCACCGAACAAGATCACGCTCTACCGGCTCCCGCTCGAGGAGGACTTCCCGGACCCGGTCGAGCTCGAGGAGGAGGTCCGGCTCACGGTGATCCACGAGCTCGCCCACCACCTCGGCATCGACGACGACCGGCTCGAGGAGCTCGGCGTCGACTAGGACGGCGGCGTTTCGGCGGCCTCGACGTACTCCCCCAGCCGATCGGTCGCGACGTTGCCGCCCGAGAGGACCACGACCACTCGCTCGCCCTCGCGGAGCGGGATCCGCCCGAGGAGGACGGCGGCGAGCGCGGCCGCACCGGCCGGCTCGAGCACCTGCTTGAGCCGCTCGAGGGCGAAACGGAGGCCGGCCAGGATCTCCGGATCGGTGAGCAGGACGACCTCGTCGACGAGTGCCCGCACGATCGGCAGCGTCCACTCGCCGGCATACGGTGCCCCCAGGCCGTCGGCGACCGAGACCGGCCGGATCGGGACCGGTCGGTCGGCCTCGAGCGCGAGCGACATCGCGTTCGACGCCATCGGCTCGACGCCGTAGAGGCGAGCCTCGGGCCGGAGCGCCTTGACCGCGCTCGCCACGCCCGAGATGAGCCCGCCGCCGCCGATCCCGACGGCGATCACGTCAACGTCCGGGACGTCCTCGACGATCTCGATCCCGAGCGTCCCGTTGCCGGCGATCACCTCGGGCTGGTCGAACGGGTGGACGATCGTGAGACCCCGGTCCGCCACGAGCCGGTCCATCTCGGCCGCGGTCTCGCCGACGTCCGCGCCGTGGAGGACGACCTCCGCGCCGTAGCCGAGGCATGCCTCGACCTTCGATCGCACGGCCGCCTCGGGCATCACGACGG
>DASXWX010000099.1:0-9992 GCA_036503395.1 Candidatus Limnocylindrales bacterium | reverse complement strand
ACGTGGCAGCCCGTGTAGATCGGGTTCATGTCCCGGGTCTGCGGCGGGAAACGACGACCGGCGGCCGAGCGCTCGGCCCGGACCGCGTCGAAGAACTCGCGCGGCGTCGCGGCGAGGAAGCGCGGCCAGACGTAGCGGCCGTTCCAGTCACGGACGATGGCCGTCAACCACCGGTTCGGCGGGCTGTAGTCCGTGCCGACCGGCAGCAGGACGTTGCGGGTCGTCGCCAGCGGCACGAGGTCGCGGAAGAGCGCGTGGACCTGGGCCTCGGCCTCCTCGAGCGTCGCCGAGGCGTCCATCCACCAGCCGGCGGAGTAGTGGTTCGCCATGAACGATGTCAGCAGGGCCCGGCCGCTGGGCGCCACCCAGTCGAACTCGGTCGGGAACTGCATCTCGGGCGCCGGTCCAGCAGCGAGCGCCGCGAACGGCAGCCGGGCCGGGCCGCGGACCCAGTGCGGGCCCCACTCGTGAAACGGACCGCGGGCCCACGACGAGGAGGTCGCGCCGGCGTCAGCCATGATCCCCGGGAACTGCGGGTCGTGACCGAACACGTCGAGCTGCCAGGCCGTGGCCGGGTCACCGCCGAGGACGTCGCGCTGGTAGCCCATCCCGTAGATCGCGTTCCGAATCGTGGACTCCGCGCTCGTGAGGTTCGTGTTCGGCTCGTTGTACGTGGCCCCGACGAGCTCGAGACGGCCTTCGCGCAGGAGCTGCCGGACGTAGTCCCGGTCCTCGGGGTAGGCGTCCCAGTACGGCTTGAGGTAGTCGAGCTCGGCGAGGACGAACCTGTAGAGCGGATCGCGTCGGGCCGTCTCGAGGTGCGCCCGGACCAGCGCGAGCCCGGGCTCCTGGAACGGCTGCCGGTAGGCGATCGTCTCGCCCCAGGTCTCGGTGTAGGCCGCCTGCGTGTTCCACCAGACCGGGTCGTAGTGGAAGTGGGCGATCATGAACATCCGCCATCCGGGCTCGGCCACGAGGAGCTCGAGGGCCCGGGCCGTCGTGCCCGCATCGGTCTCGACGACGACCTGCGAGGCCAATCGGTCCCCGGGCACGACGTCGGCCGCGACCGCGACCCCGACCTCCAACCGGGCCTCGGCCCCCGGCGCGAGGGGTCCAACGACGATCGGATCGGCCGCGGGGAGGCGGTCGCCCCGGATCGACAGCCGGCCGCTCGACGAACCGTTGGTCGCGGCGTCCCGTCCGTCCGCGCGGAGCACGACGCGCACGACCTGGCGCGGCTCGTCCTCGGTCCCGACGAACAGGTCCGTCGCCTCGACGCCGACGATCTCCATCCCGGCGACCGTCAGTGCCGGTGGCTCGGGACGCGGCCGCTCGGGTCGCCGGGATGCTCGAACCCGGCCTCGACTCGCGCGAGCTCGGCGCGACGGGCGTCGAGCCACTGGTCGAACAGGCGGGCTCTCGCGGCCGTCCGCAGGTCCGCCTCGATCTCGGCGCGGACGTCGGCGAGCGAAACGAGCCGGGCGGGGACGGCTCGCTCGACCCGGGCCAGCCAGCGCCGGGCGCCAATGGTGAACGGCCCGACGATGTCGCCCGGGGCGGCTGCGAAGATCGCGTCCTCGAACGGACCGGCGAGCTCACCCCTGCGAACCTCCGCCTCGGTGTCCGCGCCGAAGTCCGCGGCACCACGTCCGGTCGGCGCCGGCACGAGCCTCACGACGCGTGCCTCGGGCCGCCGGTAGCGGTCGGCGTTTCGCCCGTAGTAGTCCTCGACCGCGGCGTCGCTCACCGCGACGCCTTCCGTGACGGCTTCGACGAGAGCCCCGAGATCAGGCAGACCGCGCTCCTCGAGGGCGTGCCGGACGATCGCCTCGGTGACGAGCTCGCGGACGATCCAGCGGCGAGCGTCTTCGCTTGCCGGCGTGCCCGCCGGCGGGAGATGTCGCGCGCGCGGCCCGAGTCGAAGCGCCGACTCGCGCGCGTCGACGTCGGGCAGCGAGATGGCGTGACCGGCCACGGTGGCGGCGGTCGCAGCGGGTCGAGTCGACACGCGGTCAGCCCTTCACGCCGCCGACCGTGATGCCCTCGATGAAGAAGCGCTGCGCGAACAGGAACACGATCACGATCGGCAGGACGATGAGGGTGGAGGCCGCCATGAGCAGGTTGTACGCCACGTCGTGCTGGCTCGTGTAGAAGGCGAGGCCGACGGCGAGCGGGTACTTGTCCTGGCTCTGGAGGTAGAGCAGCGGCAGCAGGAACTCGTTCCACGCCGCGACCGCGGCCAGGATCGCGACCACGACCACGGCCGGCCGGGTGAGCGGCAGGATCACCCGCCAGAAGGTCTGGATCTCGCTCGCGCCGTCGACCTTGGCCGCGTCGGACAGGTCGCGCGGGATGCCGAGCATGAACTGGCGCATGAGGAAGACGTAGAAGGGATTGCCGAAGAACGCCGGCACGATCAGCGGCAGGAACGTGTCGACCCATGACTGGGCCCCCTGGATCCCGAACGAAGGCAGCTTGCCGAAGATGTCGAACAGGGCGACCAGGACCACTGGATAAGGCAGGAACACGGTCGCGAGGCAGACGTAGAAGAGGAAGTTCCGGCCCGGCCAGTGGATTCGCGAGAAGCCGTACGCGATCGCGGTGTTCGAGAGGACGGCACCGAGCGTCGCCCCGACCGTGATCACGACCGAGTTGATCGCGTAGAGCCCGAACGGGATGTAGTTGACGGCCGCCTGGAAGTTGTCCCAGGCGAACGTCTGCGGGAAGAACGTCGGAGGCGTCTGCGTCGCCTCGGCAGTCGTCTTCACCGCGCTCACGAACATGAAGTAGAACGGCAGGGCGAACAGCGCGCAGCCCGCGATCAGAACGATTCGGGGCAGCACCGAGCCGCTGAGGATCGCCCGCCCCGTCCGGCGGTTCGGCTGCGCGGCGGCGACGGCCGACGACCCGGCCGATGTGCGGGCGATCTCGGTCGAGGCCATCTCAGGCCTCCTCGGCTTCGTAGAAGACCCAGCCACGGGCCCAGCGGAAGACCGCCCCGGCGAGGATGAGGCTGACGACGAACATCACGACCGAGAGCGCGGCCGCGTAGCCCATCTGCCCGAACTGGAAGGCCTGCTTGTAGAGGTAGTAGACGTAGGTCAGGAGCGAGTTGTCGGGGCCGGCACCGCCACCCCGACCGCCGCCGCCGCCGGTGAGGATGAACGCCGACGTGAACACCTGGAGGCCGAGCGACAGGCCGATGATGATGTCGTAGAGGATGACCGGGGTCATCAGGGGCAGCGTGATGTGCCGGAACTTCGTCCAGGGGCCCGCCCCGTCGATGTCGGCCGACTCGTAGAGCTCGATCGGGATCCCGCGCAGGCCGGCGAGGAAGACGAGGGCCCACTGGCCGGCTCCGAGCTGGGCGATCATGACGAGCGCGATCCGCGAGAAGGCCGGGTCCCCGAGCCAGTTCGGAGACGGCAGTCCGACCATCCCCAGCAGGCCGTTGACCATCCCGTAGGCCGGGTTGAGCAGGTAGATGAAGATCAGCGAGATCGCAAAGACCGGCAGGATCGACGGCAGGTAGAGGATCGCCCGGTAGATGGCGACCTCCCGCACCTTCTGGTTCATCGCGATCGCGAGGATCATCGCCATCACGACCCCGACCGGGACCGCGAGCGCCGTGTAGTAGAGGGTGTTGTACGCGGACTTCAGGAACAGTGGGTCGCTCGCGATCCGCTGGTAGTTCGCGAGGCCGACCAGGACCGGTGCCCGGATCCCGGAGTAGCGGGTGAGGCTCAGGTAGAACGTGTAGACGATCGGGAAGATGCTGAGGGCGACGAACCCGAACAGCCACGGGCTGATGAACAGGAGGCCCCAGCGCAGGTTGTGACGCTCCATCGGGCCGAGCCCGAAGCGGCGGGTGGTCGTCGTGGCGGCGGAGGCGGCGGCAGTCATCTCATCGTCTCGCTGACGCTCCGCTGAGTGCGCGTCGGGGGGACCGTCGCCGGTCCCCCCGATCTGATCGGGTCCGGGTCAGCAGCCGGCTGCGTCGAGCTGCGACTGGACTGAGTCCTGGACCTCCTGCAGCGCGTCCATCGGCTGCTTGCTGTTCGCCTCGACCGAGCCCTGGGCCGACGTCAGCGCGTCCCAGTAGGCAGCGCCGACGGACAGCGGCGGCCGGTTCTTGGCGACCTTCAGCAGGTCGAGGAACTTGGCGTGCTGGGGATCGAAGAGCGAGGAGTCGGTCAGCAGATCCTTGATGGTCGGGAGATGCGTCGACTCCTTGGTGTACACCCGCTGGCCGTCGGGGCCGGCGATGTACTTCATGAACTTGATCGCCTGGTCACGGGCCTTCGAGTTCGGGATCAGCGCCATCGACCAGCCGCCGGCCCACGTGGCGCTCTGGTCGCCCGCCTTCGGGACGGGGATGAACGTGAAGTCGTAGTCCCCGTTCGGGGCGTACTTCTTCTGCTCGGCGATCCGCCAGTCACCGCTGATCGTCATCGCCAGCTTGCCGGTCCAGAGGGGATTCTGGCTGGCCGGCGTCTGGGGGGTCGGCAGGTTGCTCGCGACCCAGCGGCTGACGGCCTTCGGGTCGTGGTCCTTCGCCCAGTCGTAGAGGAACTGGAAACCGGCGACGACGCCCGGGTCGGTCGGGGTCACCTTGCATTGCTGGAGGTCGGCGAAGTTGCCGCCGAACGTGAAGCCCCACGTGTAGTGCCAGCCCTGGTCGAAGGCGCCGGGCTGGCCGCCCGGGCCGGGGCCGCCGGGGATCCAGCCGAGGACGTCGTAATTGCCGCTCGAGTCCTTCTTGGACACCTTGTCGGCGATCGCGACGACCTGGTCGATCGTGGCCGGACCCTTCGACATGTCGAGCACGGACGGGTCCGCGCCGGCCTTCGTGATCAGGTCCTTGTTGTACCAAAGGGCCCGGGCATCGGTGTCGAACGGCAGGGCGTACGTCTTGCCCTGGAACTGCGTCTCGGCCCAGGCGAAGTCGAGGTACTGCGAGTTCAGGCCCTGCGTCTCGTTCGTGATGTCGTCGAGCACGCCCTCGGCGGCCCGCTGGGGGACCGTGAAGCGGTCGGCCATGTAGACGTCAGGGGCAACGCCACCGCGGATCGACGTGAGGAGCTTGGCGATGTCCGTCTCGCTGCCGGGGACGATCGTCATCTTCACGCAGATGTCGGGGTTGGCCTGGTTGAACGCGTCCACGATGTTCTTGAGGGCGTCCGAATCGGGCGGCGTGTGGCTCGTCCAGAACTTCACCTCGGTCGCGCCGGACTGGCACGACGCGCCGGTGACCGTGGACCCCTCGGGGCTCGCCGAGGCCGACGCCTCGGTCGACGGGGACGTCGCCGCGCTCGCGCTCGGGCTCGCGGCACCTCCGCCGGTGCTGGGCGCGGGACTGGCTGCGCCCCCGCAGGCGGCAACCGTGATGGCGAACACCGCCAACAGTGACCACCGTGATCGCCGGACAGACCGGTTCATCGCTCCTCCTCGTTGCTCCGGCTCGATCCGCGTGCTGGTCTAGACTAGGCTAGACCGCAACGGATACTGGCAGGGTCATCGGCGTCCGTCAACATGCCCAACCAGTGACCGACGACCGCCGACCGCGAGGGGCGATGACCGACATCGATCACCCGCGAAACCACCCGACGCCGATCCATCGCCGCATCGCCCAGCGTCTCGCCGCCGCGATCGAGGCCGGCGACTACGCGCCCGGTAGCCGCCTCCCCTCGGAGGCGACGCTCGTCCGCGAGTTCGGGGTCAGCCGCGGCACCCTCCGACACGCGCTCTCGACGCTGCGTGCCGCCGGGCTGATCGAGGCGGTCCCGACGCGCGGGACGTTCGTCCGCTCGGCAACGCCCGCGACGTCGTCGGAGCGGAGACGGACGATCGGGGTCGTCGTCCCGAGCGTCGCCCGGCCGTACGTCCCGGATCTGCTGGTCGCGATCGAGGACGAGCTCCATGCGCGCGGCTACAGCATGGTCGTCGGCTCGAGCGGCTCGACCCCACAGCAGCAGGCCGGCCGCATCCGGCGCATCCTCGACGACGGCGTCGCCGGCCTCATCGCCTACCCGATCGACTACGAGCCGGATCCCGAGCTCTACGAATCGCTCGTCGCCCGCCACTTCCCGGTCGTGCTGGTCGACCGCCATCTCGTCGGTCACGATCTCGACGCGGTGGTGGCGGAGAACGTTGGCGGAGCGCATGCCGTGGTGAGCCATCTCGTCGGGGAAGGCTTTCGGCGCATCGCGTTCGTCTCGACCGACAACGTCACGACGACGTCGGTGGCCGAGCGCCTCCAGGGCTACGAGCACGCCCTGACCGCGGCCGGGATCCCGCTCGACCGCCGGCTGGTCTTCACGGACATCCCTGTCGTCGCGAACTGGGGGACGGACTACCGCGAGGCTTCGCGGATGAACGCGGCACGGATTGCGGCCTTCCTCGAGCGGACTCAACCCGACGCGGTCTTCGCCCTCCACGACCACCTCGCGCTCGAGGTGGTCGTCGCCGCGCGCTCACTCGGGCGTCAGGTGCCCGAGGAGCTCGGGGTCGCCGGCTTCGACGACGATCCCCTCCTCGGCGAGCTGGCACTGCCGCTGACGACCGTCGCCCAGCCTCGCGAGCGGATCGGACGCGAGGCCGCCGCGATCGTCGTCGACCGGATCGAGGGCCGTCGTTCCGCGCCGGCCCGTATCGTCCTGCCCACGCGCCTCGTCGTGCGTGCGTCGACGCTCCGCGCTTCGGTCGCGGCAGCGTCGGCCTGACGGCGTCGACCTGACCCGCGCTGGCCTGACCCGCGCTGGCCTGACCCGCCGTGGCCGGCGGCCGGTGCCGGCCCTCGGACCACGCTTGTTCCGTCCGATTCCGCCGGGATCGAAATAACCAGAGCAAGGGCTGCATCAAGCCGCGGCCAAGCCGCTGATTCGTGCGGGGCGCCAACGGGCGAGAGCACGGAACGTCCCCACCGACCGCTCTTGTGGGGCCCAAAACCGGGAATATTTCGCTGGGACCGGAATGCGGCGCCACAAGGCCACGCCGCATGCTGCACGCCACGCGGTGAATGTCACGCGCGGCGCGCCACCAAGGCCACGCGACAGGGCGACGCCACGCGCGGCACGCAAGAACGGCAACGGCAACCGCCGCCTCTCAGCCCAATGCGCGCACGGCCTCGGCGACGGCCCGCAGACGGCGGTGGACCCCGCCCATCGCCTCCGGCGCCCCCGGCAGGTAGCGCTTCGGCAGCTTCGCCACGATCGTGTAGTTCGCGTCGCAGACGTTGGCGATCGGCGAGCGCGAGGCCTGGGTCACGAGCTGGTAGGCGTCCAGGATCGAAAGGCCCGTCTCGGCCGCGACCCACGTGACGAGCTGGGTGTGCGCGATCCGGAACGCGTCCTCGAGGGGCCGGTAGGAGCCCGCGACCATGATCGACTCGTCATCCTCCAGGCGCGGCCACTCGCAGTAGAGGCCCTTGATCAGGTCGACGGTCAGGACCGTGTTCATCGAGCCCTCGACCGCGACCCCGCAGACCTCGCCCTCGCCCATCGTGTAGTGGCCGTCGCCGATCGAGAAGAGCGCGCCCTCCACGTTCACCCCGAGATAGATCGTCGTGCCGGCCCGCGCCTCGGGCGTGTCCATGTTGCCGCCGAACGCCTCCGGGACGAGGACGTTGCGAGCCTCGCCGGCGGCCGGAGCGACCCCGATCGTCCCGTGGAACGGCTCGAGCGGCAGGCGGACGGTCGCCTCCGAATCGAGCGCCCGGTAGACGACCTCGCCGCCGGCCCGATCGACGTCGTAGATCCAGGTCCGCTCCGGGAGCGGCGGCTGGAGCGTCGGCGTGTACTTCGTCGACGTGAGGGCCCCGAACAGCGGCACGGTCGTCGAGACGCCCCAATCGCGGGCGGGCTCGACCGAGATCAGGTGGACCGCGAGGGTATCCCCGGGCTCGGCGCCCTCGACATGGAACGGCCCGGTCTGGGGGTTGATGAACGGATAGGTGATCGACTCGCTGGCGATGTCCGACGCCGACCTGATCCGGCCACAGAAGGCGTCCTCGGTGAAGAGGTCGAGGATGTCTCCGGGCCGGATCCGCATGACGGGATCGCAGCCGCCGAAGGTCCACGCGTACTGCTCCTCGGTCGGGACGAAGCGGATCGGAGCGGGCGTGGTGATCATTCCGTACCTCCGCGATGGCACTCGCCGGGCCCCTATCCTATGGCCGGCCCCGGCGCCGATCGTGGCGTTGACCAGGCCGGCCCGATCACCGTCGCGCGAGGAGACCGATGTCCCAGGCGATGCCGCGGGTCGCCCGCCTCTCGTACTTCTTCCCGGCCCACGACGAGGCGGAAAACCTCGAGCCGCTCGTCGACGAAGCGCTGACGACGCTGCCCTCGATCGCGGAGGAGTTCGAGATCATCGCCGTCGATGACGGTTCGACCGACGGCACGGCCGCGATCGCGGATCGCCTCGCGGCCGCCCATCCGGACGTCGTCCGCGTCGTGCACCACGAACGGAACCAGGGCTACGGCGCGGCGCTCCGGTCGGGGCTTCGCGCGTCGCGCTTCGATCTCGTCGCCTTCACCGACGGCGACCGCCAGTTCCGCGTCGCGGATCTCGCCAGGCTCACCGGGCTGCTCGGGCCCGACGTCGACGTCGTCGCCGGCTACCGAATCCAGCGCGCGGACCCGCTCGTCCGGACGGTGTACGCCCGGCTGTATCGGCTGGCGAACCTCATCTTCTTCGGGCTCCGGGTGCGTGACGTGGACTGCGCCTGCAAGCTGTTCCGCCGAAGCGCGCTCGAGGGTCTGCGGGTGGAGTCGGGCGGCGCGTTCTTCTCGGCCGAGCTGCTGATCAAGCTGCGCGCATCGGGCCGGCGCATCGTCGAGGTCGGCGTCCCCCATCACCCGCGGGTCGCCGGCTCGGCCAGCGGCGCCCGACCGAGCGTCGTGCTCCGGGCCGTGCGCGATTTCTGGCTCCTCCGGCTGCGTCTCTGGGTGAACCGCCCTCGCGCGCTCCGTCGGGGCGAGCCGATCCTCGGCTAGGACTCCCGACCGCCCTCGCCGAAGTCGACGTCGAGCGAGTTCACGAAATCACGGAAGACCTCGAGACGCGGGTCGGGGGGCAGGTTGCCGGCCGTCCGTTCGATCGGGCCCTCCTCCCCCTCCTCGGTATCGCCGCCCAGCCCGGCCTGGTCGAGGACGGCCTCGGCGGCGAGGATCCGGACGCCCGTCCGGACCGCGAGGGCGAGCGCGTCCGAGGGCCGCGCGTCGAGCTCGAGCGTTCGGCCGTCCTGCGAAAGGAACAGCCGGGCGTGGAAGGTTTCCTCCGCGAGCGACGAGATCACGACCTGGTCGACGTGGACCCCGAGCTCGTCGAGGGTCGAGGCGAACAGGTCGTGGGTGAGCGGCCGTTCGGGCGTCAGGCCCTGGAGCCGCATCGCGATCGCGCTCGCCTCCCACGGCCCGATCCATATCGGCAGGTACCGCTCGCGACCGGTCTCCTTGAGGATCACGACGTGCCGGCTCGAGGGCATGTGGACGCGCACGCTCTCGACCACCATCTCGATGAGACCGTCCGCCATGGCCGAATTATCCCATCGCCGCGGCGGGATGCCCGGCCGGCGTCAGGGGGCCGTCGGGCTGGCCGAGCGGCGGGCCGAGGGCGACGCCGAGGCGGCCGCGCCGGACCCGCCTGCTGGGGGCTGGACCGGCGCGAGGACCGCGCGGAAGAGGTGGGTCCCGTCGATCCAGAGGAACGTGTCGGGGTCGCTCCCCGACCCGTGGATGACCGCCGCGCCGCGCATGTCGCCGAAGCCCTTGACGGGCCCGCCGGCGACGATCCGGTATTGCCCGGCCACCTTGCCCGTCACCTTGTCGAGCGCGATCAGCCGCTGGTTGGGCGGGTCGTAGGCATAGACCACGCCGACACGCCGGTCCGATGCGGACGCGATCAGGCTGTACTTCGGCGCCGGCCGGATCGCGGCGTCGTCGGGTGCGGCCGCGGTCCAGTCGCTCGACTTGCCCGAGACGAATCGCTCC
>DASXWX010000098.1:0-10800 GCA_036503395.1 Candidatus Limnocylindrales bacterium | reverse complement strand
CGCCTCCGGATCGAGGAACGGCAGCGAGGACCGGTTTGCGACGTCGAGGATGCGGACGGCACGGTCGCCGCCGCGCAGCGAGTCCACGAGCCCGAGGGCGAGGCCGCCGTAGCCGCCGGGGAGGCGGCCCTCGACGATCTGGGCTCGTTCCGTCTCGCGGCCGTCCCAGGCCTCCTCCATGTAGCGCGACTCGCGCTCCGTCAGCGTCCGCTGCCAGGCCTCGAGCGACGCGGCCGGTCCGGCGTCGCCCGAATAGAACGCGTCCTGCTGCTCGCGCAGGTAGGCCGCGCGGACGTGGCCCTGGCGCATCGCGTCGATGGCCCGGTCGCGGAAGTAGTAGTAGAAGAGGTACTCGTTCGGGATCATCCCGACCGACCGCAGCCAGTCGGTGCCGAACAGGCGGCCTTCCTCGATCGAGCCCAGCCGCTCGTCGTCGTCGAGCAGCTCCGGCAGCAGGTCGCGCTCGCCGTCGCGGACGGCGCGCAACCAGCCGAGGTGGTTGATCCCGAAGTATTCGAACGAAAGCTCGCCGAACTCTCGCCCCAGGGCCCGGGCCACGCGGCCACACAGGTCCTCGGGAGCGTCGCAGATGCCGACGACGCGGTCGCCGAGGATCGGCCGCAGGGCCTCGGTGACGAGCCCGACGGGGTTGGTGAAGTTGATGAAGAGCGCGTGCGGCGCGCAGCGATCGACGGTCTCGGCGATCCGGGTCACGACCGGCACGGTCCGGAGGGCGAAAGCGATCCCGCCCGCGCCGGCGGTCTCCTGGCCGATTGCGCCCTCGGCGATCGGGACCGTCTCGTCGACGAAACGGGCTTCCAGGCCGCCGACCCGGATCGCGCAGTAGACGACGTCCGCGCCCTCGACCGCCTCCTCGAGGTTCGTCGTCGTCCGGTGCCGGACGGTCGTGGCGGCGGTCTCGTCGATCCCCCGCAGGACCGCCTCGATCCGCTCCAGACGGGCCGAATCGACGTCATACAATGCCAGCTCGTCGTACCGCGTTCGGGTGACGCCGGAGGCAATCGCACGATAGATGACCGGGGTGCGGAAGCCTCCTCCACCGAGCACCGCGAGCTTCACGAGCGCGGAGCATGAACCAAAGGTGAACCAGCGTCAAGGCGCGACAACGAGCGCCGTTCGGCGGGCGGGGGTTCCGCGCGGCCGCCGCCTCGATGCCCGGGGCGACGACCTCGCCTACGTGGTCGTCCATCGCCGGCTCGAAGCCGACATCCTGACGTGTCGTCTCGCTCCCGGCGAACGCCTCGCGGCCGAACGAGAACTGGGGGTCCGGTTCGGGGTCGCCCGCAACACGCTCCGACGGGCGCTCCGCCTGCTCGCGTCGCAGCGGCTCGTCGAGCCCCGCGGGCGGCAGGGCTGGGTGGTGGCCCAGACGGCGCTGACCGAGCAGCTCGAGCGCCCCCACGGGCTCACCGAATGGGCGCGGCGGCAGGGGTTCGAGGTGACGTCGGTCGTCCGGCTCGAGCGCGTCCGCCCGGCAACGGAGATCGAGGCGACGCGACTGCGGGTCGCGATCGGCGAGCCCGTCTTCGAGCTCGAGCGCGTTCGGCTGATCGACGGCGTCCCACTCGCGCTGGACCACTCCGTCCTCCACGGCCGGGTCGTGCCGGCGCTCGAGGGCACCGACTTCGCGACGGCCTCGCTCTACTCGACCCTTCGTGAGCGGGCCGGCGTCATCTCGTCCCGGGCCGACGTCGTGCTGCGGGCGATCTCCGCCGACGCGGCCACGGCGGCGGTGCTGGGCGTCGCCGCGGGCGCGGCGCTGCTCGAGGTCGCCGAGACCGCGTTCGACCAGTACGGCGAGCCGTTCGAGACCGCGACCCTCCTCAACCGCGGCGACCGCTACGCCTACGGCGCGACGCGAACCGGCGACGGCGTCCTCTCCCGGATCGAGGTCCCGCCAGTCGACGGGGAGTGACCGGCGCGGCGGCCGCGGCTGCCGCGCCGTCCGCGGCGTTCGCGGCGTCCGCGGAGATCGCGGCGTCCGCTCGGGGCGCGCCCGCGTTGTCGGCCCTCGTTTCCACCCGGTGAGAACGTTGCGCACAACGCCCAGCGCTAGGTCCCTCGGTCGCTGCTCGCGCGGCTCGTCATGCACGGACGTGCATGAATTCCGCTCGGAAGACACCCTATGAAGCCTCGCCTCGGCCGTAACGGAGCGCATACGGTCCGCGTTCTCATCCGATTGAAACGGCCGCCGCCAAGGGTCCGAAAGGCGCTCCACCTGCCACCCCGCACGGACAACGAAAGGAGCGATCGCATGCAGGTCACGCATGGCAGCAACGTCGACGTCGTTACCGACGCCGACCCGAACTTCATGGGCCGGGCGGAGCGCCGCGGCTTCGGGCCGGCCGAGCCACTCCCCGCCCGCCCGTCCCCGTACGTCGTGACGTTTCGCGACGGCGCGAGGACACGGTGGCACAGCCACGCGCAGGGCCAGCTCCTCTACGTCCTCGAAGGTGAGGGTCGGGTGGCGACCCGCGGCGCCGAGGCCGAGATCGGCCCGGGCGACCTCGTCGCGGCCTCACCCGGCGAGGAGCACTGGCACGGCGCGGCGGACGACACCGACATGACCCACCTCGCGCTCTCGTTCGGCGAGACGACCTGGGGCGACGCGAGCCGGTAGGTCGGCTACTCGCACCCCAGGCCGTCGCCGTCGGCGTCGAGCCGGTAGTCGTCGGGGCCGTTCACCCGGACTGGCGCGGCGCCCATTGCACGAACGTCCGCGCAATCGAGGTCGTCGACAACCGGCAGGCACGGCGAATACGACGGATGGCAGCTCACACGGCCGCCACCGCTGCCACCACCGGTCAGCCGAACGGGGCTCGGTACGGGCGTCGATTCGGCCGGCGCCGCGCTCCACAGCCCAAGCCCGGCGTCACGGGCCGCGCGTTGCGCGTCCACGAGGGCGTCGACGTACCGGACGTCGGGCGGGTAGGTCGACACCTGGGCGAAGCCTTCGGCCACGAGCTCGAGGTTGACGAACAGCCACCCGCTCGGTCGGGTGTCGTCCCGAAGCCAGACGTCACGCAGGAGCCGGCCATAGCGGTCGGTCTCCGAGACGTCCTTCTCGAGCCAGACCGTTGATCCGCCGACGAGCATCTCGTTCGTCTTGGACGCCTGCTCACCCATCGGCTCGACGGGGCGCCTCGGGTCGACCGTCTCGGGCGTGTCCATCCCGATGTATCGGAGGCGTTCGGAGCCCCGCCCGCGATCGACGACGATCGTGTCGCCGTCCACCACGCGAACGACCCGCGCCTCTTCGACTCTGCCGATCGGCGCCGACCCGAGGGCGCCGGCCGCGAGCGTGGGTGTCTGCCGAGCCGGCGTCGCCGCGGCCGAATCGATCGTGGAGGAAGCAGCCCCGGAGGACGTGGGACTCGGGCGGCCGTCGGTCGTGTCGCGCGGCAACCCCGAGGCAGGAGCCCCGTTCGGCCAGGCGACCATCGTCGCCGCGACGACGACGAGGACCACCAGGAGGAGGCGGAGGCCAGCCGTGGACGGGCGACGCCTCGAAACCAGCCGTGGAGACGGGCGCTCGATCGTCGTCAGACGGTCCAGGTCGAGACGGTCGTTCCGGAGGCGTTCCGAAGGTAGACCCGTTCCGTCCCGGTGTTGTTCCAGATCGCGCCGTAGGTGCGGCCCCAATAGAGGTTCGCCGCCGTGTCCGTTCCGACCCCGGAACGAAGCTTGATGGTCACACCGGCGCCAATGTGAAACCCGCTCCGGAACCGGTACACGTGAATCTTCCCGTAGTCGTTCACGCGCCAGCCCGTCAGATCCTTCCGGCGGCTGCACACGTTCCGGATCTTCACGTATTCCTGGTTCAGCGTGGGCATGTAGTTCTCATTCCCGTCGGGATCGAACTGCCCACCAACGACTCGCACGCATCCGGCTGCATCCGCGATCTGCGGTCCGCTCGCAGGCAGCGCCTCGACGGCGACTCCGGCGACTGCCACCGAAACCGCAACCAGCGCGGCCCTCACCCGTGAACGCACGATCGATCCCCCTCCAGACAACGAGTCAACTTCTACTGCGACACGCAGGCTAGGCGGATCCTGTCCGGCCGAAATCACCCACCCGGGTGAATCCGTCCCCGCCAAAGGGGCCGACCGCGTGGCGGGTTCGACGGCCGATGAGCCCGGCCGCGCTCGGCCGTCTACCCTTCGGACAGCGAACGGAGGAGGCATCGCATGGGTGATCGGGTGCTCCTGCTGGTGGGCACGAAGAAGGGCGCCTTCATCGTCGAGAGCGACGAGGCGCGCCGGACCTGGACGATCCGCGGACCGTCGGCGGAAGGCTGGCCGATCCAGGACGTGAGCTACGACCGCGAGAGTGGCGCGCTCTACGCCGGCGGGGGCAGCAGCTGGTACGGACCCACGGTCTTCCGGAGCGCCGACCTCGGCGAGACCTGGAGCCAGTCGAGCGCCGGCCTGACCTACGGGGACGACGGCCCGAAGATCAAGAACGTCTGGAGCGTCACCCCCGCCCACGGTCGGGTCTATGCCGGGGTGCAGGATGCCGGCCTGTTCCGGTCCGACGACCAGGGCCAGACGTGGCAGCACGTCGAGGGCCTGACGAACCATCCGAGCCGGCCCTCGTGGCAGCCCGGCGCCGGCGGCCTCATCCTCCATTCGATCGTCCCCCACCCGACCGACCCCGACCGGATGTGGGTCGCGATCAGCGCCGTCGGAACATTCGAGACGACCGACGGCGGGAAGACCTGGGAGGCCCGCAACAAGGGCGTTCGCGCCGACTTCATCCCGGGGCCGCCGCCCGAGACCGGGATGTGCGTCCACAAGCTCGTGATGGCGCCGGACGAGCCCGACCACCTCTACCAGCAGAACCATTGTGGCGTGTACCGGACCTTCGACGGCGGCCGCAACTGGGAGGAGATCACCCACAACCTCCCGAACGACTTCGGCTTCCCGATGGTTGCCCACCCGCGCGACCCGAAGGTCGCCTGGACGATCCCGCACTCGTCACCGGAGGCCGGCCGGTACATGCCCAACGGGGCGGCCGCGGTCTGGCGCACCGAAGATGGTGGCGACTCGTGGATCCGAGGCGACGAGGGACTGCCGCAGGAGAACGCCTGGTTCAATGTGCTTCGCGAGGCGATGGGCCGCGACGATCTGGATCCGGTCGGCATCTACTTCGGGACGAGCACGGGGCAGCTCTGGGCGAGCGCCGACGCCGGCCGGACGTGGTCGTGCATCACGACGACGCTCCCGCCGATCTGGTCGGTCGACGCTGCGCGCATCAGCGACTGACGCCGTCGTTCGCCGCGCCGATGGCAACCGTCCACCTCCCGAGCTCGCTCGCGCTGGTCGTTCCCGAGCTGCCGAAGATCGCGACCGTCGAGGGTTCGACCGTGGCCGAGGTCGTCGCCGCGCTCGACGAGCGGTGGCCGGGCGTCGGCGACCGCGTCCTCGATGCCGGGCCCACGATCCGGCGCCACATCAACGTGTTCGTCGACGGCGAGCCTGCGGCACTCGACACGGCCGTCGGCGACGCGTCCGTGGTGCACGTGATCCCGGCCGTCGCGGGTGGCGCCGGGGAACGGAGCTAGCCCCGAGAAAGCCACCTTCCACGCACGGATCGTCGCGCGTTCGTTATTGCCGCTCGGCCTGGATGTGTCAGGTCCGCGAGGGCCGTGCCGGCAGGATCTCCTCACCCAGTGCAGACAGAAGCAACTGGAGAGAGGAGACGATCTGTGGGCATCATCGCCTGGATCATCGTGGGGGCGATCGCGGGGTACCTTGCCGGCATGCTCGTGCGCGGCGACGAGGGACTCGGCGTGATCGGCCACATCGTGCTCGGCATCATCGGCGCGCTCGTCGGTGGATTCCTCGCCGGGCTCGTCACGGGCGGAAACGACTACATCACCGGCCTGAACATCTCGACGATCGTCGTCGCGATCATCGGCGCGGTCATCGTCGTGGTCGTCTGGAACGCCATCGCCGGTCGCTCGCGCGTCGGCAGCGGCCCCGTCTAGACCTACCAGCAAGTTCGAAACGGACGTCCGCGGCCCAGGCGGACGTCCGTTTTTTCGTGCCCGACGTTCTGCGCTGCGATTGCCGGCGCCAAGGCTACGCGGGGACCGTCGTATCGGCGGCGTGACAGGGACGCCCGGAATCGGCACGATATCGTTGCGCGCGCACTCGCCCGAGGCGGATCGAGGCGTCGTGCCTGCAGGGGAATTGGTATCGCGTGGCTCAGGAACCTGCCGTGATGATCGTCCGTGCCGACGGCACATACGTCGACGCGAATGCACCCGCCCTCGACCTCCTTGGGATGACGCTCGCCGACCTCCGGGCGGCGAAGCCCGGGCAGTTCTCGGCCGAGCCGCAGGATCCGGCCGCATCGGCCGCGCTCCTGGAGCAGTGGGCGTCCGCCGGCCCCTCCGACCTCGCCGGTGAGACGACGATCGTGCGGCCGGACGGCGGCCTACGGCGTGTCCGATTCGTCATCACCCGCCGCAACGACGACGAGTACGCGGTGATCCTCGACCCGCTGCCGCGATCCGCCACCGAGGAGACCGTCGTGTTCACCGCCGGCGACGTGCTGGCCGAGTGGCGGGCGGCCGAGCGACGGCTCGAGGCCGTTCCCGCGAACAGCCCGGAGTGGCAGGCGACCCGGACGCAGATCGACCAGCTCCGCGACCGCTACCAGCGGCTCTTCGAGGCCCGGCGGGGCGTCTGACGCCTCGCCCGCGCATGGCACCGCTCCGACTCGTCGTCGCCGGCGCGGGGCCCGCCTACTCCGATCGGCCCGGATCGCTCGGTTCGGCCTACGTCGTGGTCGCTCCCGGCGGCGAGGCGATCGTGCTCGACCTCGGTCAGGGCACGTTTCCGAACCTCTTTCGCGCCATTCGTCCGGAGGCCGTCGAGGCGATCCTGATCAGCCACCTCCACCCCGACCACTACGTCGACCTCGTCCCGCTCCGGCACTACCTGCGCTTCGAGCTGGGCGAGGCGACCCACGTTCGCGTCGCGGCACCGGCCGGCCTCGCCGCGAGGCTTGACGCCCTGTCGGGCGAGTCGCGCTTCGCTCACGACGCGCTCGCGATCGAGCCGCTCGCCCCGGGAACGATCTCGATGCCTCGCAACCCATTCGTCGTGGAGGCGGCCCGCGTCGTCCATCGGGGCGAGGCGTACGCGTTTCGGGTCGCGACGTCCATGGACGGTCCGGGCATCGTCTACTCGGGCGACTGTGGCCGTGCCTCGGACCTCGAGCAGCTGATCCGGCCCGGTGACACGCTCCTCTCCGAGGTCTCGTTCGGGACGGGCCCGGCGCCGGTGGAAGACATGCACCTCGACGCGACGAGCGTCGCCGCGCTCGCCGCGCGGAGCGGGGTTGGCCGGGTGCTTCTCACTCACCTGCAGATGGGCTATGACCGCGCGGCGACCGTCGCGGCGGTCCGTTCCGGCTTCGGCGGACCGGTCGATCTCGTGGAGCCGGGCGATCAGCTCGAGGTCGTCGGCTGAGGCGACGCTGAGGGGGTTGCACGCGGCGCGATCATGTCGCCATGACCGAGCGGACGAGCGAGGACCGCTGGGACGGCGACGCGGCCGATGACGACCCCGACGATGAGCTCGCGGAACAGGTCCTCGCGCCGTCGGAGCGGGCCAGGATGCGGCGCCGTGACCACGACGCGGCGGCGAGGGAGCGCGAGCTGATGAGCGACGGCTCGGCCAAGTGGTTCAAGCAGGCGCTCGATCGGCAGGCGCGCGCGGCCCGCGACGCGGCTGAGCGACGCCGGCCGTGACGTCTCAGACGGGGGTGCCCTGCGCTCCCCAGCGGCGCACCTCGGCCTCGAGGTCGAGTGGCTTGACGGTCGCCCCGTCGCCCGCGTCTCCCCAGGCCTCGCGTGGCACGCGCCACATGACCTCGAACTCGATCCCGTCCGGGTCGATCCCGTAGAGCGACTTCGAGACGCCGTGGTCGCTCGCCCCGCCGAGCGCCCCGGCCTCACGGAGGGCCTCCGCGATCTCGGCGAGGTCCTCGATCGTCGGCACCTCCCAGGCGAGGTGATAGAGCCCGATCGCGCCGCGCGGCGGACGAGGCGCCGCTTGCCCCCGACCGAACAGGCCGAGGTCGTGGTGGTTCTGCCCCTCCGCGGCCCGCAGGAAGATCGCCTGGCCGGCGAGGGCGCGCGTGACGACCTCGAACCCGAACACCCGGCCGTAGAACTCGGCGGAGCGATCCGGGTCCGTCACGTAGAGGACGGCGTGGTTGAGATTGGCAACGCGGCCCATGTCACTCGTAGTTTGTGCTCGATCAAGATGGCTTTGCTGTTGGACGCAACTCTCGCTCGCCGAGTAGGATGTTGTCAAGAGGGTTTTACCGAGGGACAAGAGATGACCGAACGACAACTTCAGGAGCGGCCGCCCGTCAGGCCACGGCCCTGTGTCGGGCCGGCGGTGCGGCGACTCCGCCGTGAGCGCGGCCTGACGCTCGCCGAGGTCGCCGCGCGGACTGGCCTCAACATCGGCTACCTGAGCCAGGTCGAGACCGACAAGGCGTCGCCGTCGCTCGAGACCCTGGGTTCGCTGGGCGACGCGCTCGCGGTCCCCGTCGCCTGGTTCTTCCTCGACGGCGCCGCGCCGCCGCGCGTTGTTCGGACGGCCGACCGGCCCGTCCGCCACGGACCGCGCGGCGTCGGGCGGATCGAGGACGTCGACGGTGGCGCCGGCCGCGACGTCCGGATCGTCGAGGTGTCGATGCCGGCGGGCGTCCGGACGGGGTTCCACGCTCACGCCGGCGACGAGCACCATCTCGTCCTCGCCGGGCGGGTTCGCATGGCCCAGGGCGATCACGTCGTCGAGCTCGGGCCCGGCGACTACCTCGTCTGGGACGCGACGATCCCCCACGACGCCCAGTCGATCGGCGACGAGCCGGCGACGCTTCTCATCGTCGGCCATCGCGCGCACGGGCCCGAAACATCCCAGCCGGAGCCGCCGGATCGCTCTTGACGAACGCGATCGCCGCCAGCACCCTCCGGTCGATGACCCAGCCCGATCCCGGCTTCGAGCGGAAGCTCCTCTACTCGGTCGTCGAGGTCGCGTCGATCACCGGCCGACCGCCCGGTCTCGTCAAGCGCTGGATCTACCGCGGTCAGCTCGAGTGCGTCCGGATCGACGACGAATCGCCGTTCGTTCCGTTCGACGCCCTCGTCGAGCGACTCGAGCGGCTCGCCTGGAAGCGACGCCGGCGGGAAGCCATGCGAGCGGCGGCGGCCGCTGGCCGCGAGGAAGAGGCTCGGCAGGACGAGGCCCGGCAGGAAACGGCCGCCGAGGCTTGAGCGGCGTCTGAGGGGGACCCCTTCGGGGGGTTGGCCGGGCGTCGGGGCGACGCCTAGGATCGATGCGTCGTCTTCCCAAGTGCCAGGGACCGCGTGATGACACGTCGTATTCCGCCGCGCTCCGCCGTGGCCGCCGGTGATCCCGGCCTCGCTCGCCTTGCCACCGTCGACCTCGAGCCGCCGTCGCCCGAGCTGCTCGGGTTCGGTCGGTCGCTCTCGCTGCGGGAATTCGCCCGCAGCCTCGTTCCCGCGTCGATCCTGCCCGACACGCCGGAGCGGGTCGCGTTCGGCGAGCGGCTTCGCGACCTCGCTCGCCGGAGTCGCTGAGCTTCCGACCAGCCGACGGGGACCGCCCGCCGCGGCGTCGCACCGCGCCCGGCCGGCCGAATCCCGGGAAACGGGAGTAACGGCGCTCGAAGCTCCGATCAGCCGCCGCTCGGCCGCCCGCTTCCCACGCCGCGGGCACCAGGGCCACCGAACCACTCGGTCGCCCATACGCCCCGATCCGCGGGAAATCGCGCCGGCGACCGACGGGCGGTCGGTGCGAGCCCGCACCCGAGTGGAACCGCCTGCCCCTCGCCGTCGTCTCCCGGGCAACGCAGCCGCCGTCCGGCGGCACGCCGATCACCAAGGGGACCACGGTCGATGTCCACCCACTTCCGAACCGTCGCCGCGGCCGGCCTGGCGGCGCTCGCCGTCGCGGCGATGACACTCGTCCTCCGCCCCGCGCCCGCCCTCGGCGCACCCACCGACCCGTCGCAGCCGCCGGCGAGGACGATCACCGTGTCCGCCTCGTCGCACGTGACGCTCGTCCCGGACGTCGCCCACGTCGGACTCGGGATCACCGCGACCAAGCCGACGGTCGAGGCCGCACGCGCGGAGGCCGCTCGGGTCATGAACGCCGTGATCGCGGCGGCCAGGGACAAGGGCGTCGCCGAGCGCGACATCCGCACGACCAGCGTCTACCTGAGCCCGCAGTACGCGCCGAACTGCACGTACGCCCCCGACGGCAGCTCCTGCGCGAAGCCGAACGCGATCGTCGGCTACACGATGAACGAGGAGGTCGACGTGACGGTCAGGAATCTGGATGTCGCGGGCGCTGTCGTCGACGCCGCGACCGCGGCCGGCGCCACGAACGTCAACGGCATCTCGTTCACCGTCGACGATCCCGACAAGGCCGCCACCGACGCCGAGGTTGCCGCGATCGGCGCGGCCCGGTCGAAGGCCGAGGCGATGGCCCAGGCCGCCGGCGTGTCGCTCGGTCGGGTGATGTCGATGAGCGAGAGCCCGGTCGCGATCCCCTACCCGTATCCCTATGCGGGTGCCGCGCCCGCGCGTGACGCCGCGACACCGGTCCAGCCGGGGACGCAGGACGTGACCGCAACGGTGACGATGGTCTTCGAGCTGGCCTAGACGGCCGCGTGCACCAGACCCGGCCGAGGCCCCGGGTCGAGCGAGCCACACACGACGACCCCGCCCCG
>DASXWX010000097.1:0-8603 GCA_036503395.1 Candidatus Limnocylindrales bacterium | reverse complement strand
GGGTCGCGGCCGACGATCACCCGGTTGAGCCGGAACCGCCCGGCGCCGTGGGCGACGAGGTCGAAGCGGCCGTCGGCGAAGCGGCTCGCCTCGCGGATCTCGGCGAACGTGCCCACCTCGGCCACCGCGAGCGAGCCGCCCCCGACCTCCCGGCCCTCGCGGATCAGGACGATCCCGAACGGCGCGTTCTCCGCGAGGCAGTGGCGAACGAGCGCGCGGTAACGAGGCTCGAAGACGTGGAGCGGCATCGACACGCCCGGGCAGAGGACCGCGTGGAGCGGGAACAGCGGGACCTCGATCACGGCGTCAGACGGCGGGCGCGTACGAGAAAGCCGCCGGCGGCGCCGGCGGCTTCAGGCGGCGGGAGTGGTCAGTGGGCGCAGCTGCGGGGAGCACCCGCGTCGTCCGCGGTTCGGAAGCTCGAGCCGCAGCCGCAGGCCGCGACCGCGTTCGGATTGTTGACCGTGAAGCCCGCGCCCATGAGCGTGTCGACGTAGTCGATCTGCGACCCCTGGAGGTACTGGACGCTGTTCTCGTCGACATAGACGCGGACGCCGTTGGCGTGGAGGATCCGGTCGCCGTCGGTGGGCGCGTCCTCGAGCATCATCCCGTATCGATAGCCGGAGCAGCCGCCCGAGTACACGTACACCCGCAGGCCGATCTCGGGGTTCGGCTCTTCCTTCGTCAGCTCATTCAGCTTCAGGGCGGCGGCGTCGGTCAGGCTGACGACGGGCTGGGCCTCGATCATTCGTTGACTCCCTCGTTCCGAGGATTCGTGCGCGGATCAGGCGCCGCGTGCGGCGCACGACCATCGTACGCAGGGCAACGAGTTCCGACAAATCGGCAATCGACACGCCCGCCTTGCACGGTCGTACCGGTCCTCACGCCCCGGTGGGGGCCGGTCGAGCGCCCGGTGGAGTCGCCGCGACGCGGGGTAAGCGGACGATGAGCGGCCGGTGCTCAACTTGACTCGATGGCCACGCCCAGGGCGACGATCGCGGCGAGCCGAAGCGCGCGGCAGGTCCGCGAGCGCCTCCGCCAGGACCTGGAAAGCCTTTGTCGGGATGGCGGCGTCTCCCAGCGCGCGCTCGCCAAGGCGGCGAGTGTTCCCCAGTCGTACGTCTCCGAAATCTTCGCCGGCGCGGCGCTTCCCTCGCTCGAGACGTACGCCTGTCTCGCCGCCGCGCTTGGAGCCGATCTCAGTGCCCACGTGTACCCGCACACGGGCCCGGCGATTCGCGACCGTCTTTCAGTGCCCATCCTCGAGTCGATGCTCGGCGATCTCCATCCTCGATGGCAGCCGTTCACGGAAGTTCGCGTAGTCAGGCCAGGGCGTGGATGGATCGACCTGGTCCTTCATGAGAGGCGGGAGTCGCTGTTCGTCGCGAGCGAGATCCAATCGAGGCTCGAAAGGATCGAACAGCTGATCAGGTGGTCCTCGGAGAAGGCGGGGTCCCTCCCATCGTGGAGTGGCTGGCCGGCCATGCCTGCCGATGCACGCGTTTCACAGCTGCTGGTCGTCCGCTGGACCCGCTCGACACGCGAGGCCACACGTGCCGCGGTACGCCAGCTCGGCCTGGCATACCCGGCCCATCCCGACGATGCGCTCGCCGCGCTGTTCGGCACGGCGCCGTGGCCGGGGTCCGCGCTCATCTGGGCCCGGGTCGATGGGCGCGGGGTGAGGTTCGTGCCGGGTAGATAGCGACACGCGGGGGGCAGGCCCGGCAGGATCGGGCTTCCCAGCACCGCGTCCCGCGATCGCTCCGACCGATCAATTTCGGCGCACCGCTGCCTGAGCGATCGCCACGAGCTATCGAGACGACGCCGGAAGCCGTCAGCTGTGGTGTTTCAATCGCCGACGACGATCGATCCGACACGGTCGTGCGGGATTTGATCGCCCGGGGCGATCGGGACCAGCGGCGGGTCGGAGCCGCCCGGGAGACGGTCCGGTCAGGCCTCGATCCGCTCGACGACCGTGGCGATGCCCTGGCCGACGCCGATGCACATCGTGGCGAGGCCGTAGCGGCCGCGGCGCCGAACCAGTTCGTGGACGAGCATCGTGATGAGCCGCGCGCCGCTCATCCCGAGCGGATGGCCGAGCGCGATCGCGCCGCCGTTGACGTTGACCCGGTCGGGGTCGATCCCGAGCTCGGTGATCGCGACGATGGACTGGCTCGCGAACGCCTCGTTGAGCTCGACGAGGTCGACGTCGCCGACTCCGATCCCCGCCCGGTCGAGGACCTTCCGGACCGCCGGCACGGGCCCGACGCCCATGATTGCCGGATCGACGCCTGCGACGGCGGAGGCGATCACCCGCGCCATCGCTCGCAGCCCGAGCGATCGGGCCCGCTCGGCCTCGACGACGAGGACGGCCGAGGCACCGTCGTTGATCCCGGAGCTGTTGCCGGCCGTGACGGTGCCGCCCTCGCGGAAGGCCGGTCGGAGTCGCCCGAGCGCCTCCATCGACGTGTCCGCACGCGGGTGCTCATCGCGCGAGACGACGACCGGCTCGGCCTTCTTCTGGGGAACCGCGACCGGGACGATCTGCGAGTCGAAGCGCCCCGCCTCGATCGCCGCGACCGCATTCCGATGCGACCGGAGCGCGAACGCGTCCTGGAGCTCGCGCGCCACCTCCCACCGCTCGGCCACGTTCTCGCCGGTCTCGCCCATCGAGTAGGGGTAGTGCCGCTCCGCGAGGCGGGGATTCGTGAAGCGCCAGCCGAGGGTCGTGTCGTACAGCTCGTGGCCGCCGCGCTCCCACGGAGCGCCGGGCTTGGCCATCACGTACGGCGCGCGGGTCATCGACTCCACGCCACCCGCGACGAACACGTCGCCCTCGTCGGCCCAGATCGCGTGGGCGGCGGCGTTCACTGCCTGGAGGCCCGAGCCGCACAGCCGGTTCACGGTCTGGCCGGCCACATCGACAGGCAGGCCGGCCAGCAGGGCCGCCATCCGGGCCACGTTCCGGTTGTCCTCGCCGGCCTGGTTCGCGCAGCCGAGGATCACGTCCTCGACGAGCGCGGGGTCGATCCCGGCCCGCTCGACGACGGCCCCGATCACCAGGGCTGCGAGGTCGTCCGGGCGGACGCCCGCCAGCGCGCCGCCGTAGCGCCCGATCGGCGTTCGGACGGCGTCGACGATCCACGCCTCACGGAGCGGGCGGCGAAGGTCGCGAGCCATCGACGTGATTGTAAAAGCGGACGGGGACCGTACCGTTCGGGCTCCCGCCAGTCGCCTCCGAGGGTCAGGGCAGCTCCTGGAGTGCCTGGGTCACGAGCGCGTCGTCGTCGCCGGTGACGAAGTAGAGGATGTCGCCGTGGGGGTAGAAGTAGATCGTGTCGCCGCCCGACTCCGTGCCCTTCTTCACCGACTTGCCGCCCTTGTTCGTGTCGCTGAGGTCGATCGCCTCGCCCGACTGCGCGGCGGCCTGGTTGATCACGTCGAGCAGCCGGCCGGCGTCGATGCCGTTGATCCGGTAGGCCCCGACCGTGACCTTGTCGGCCCCGGCTACGGCGAACGAGACGTCGCTGAGCGACTTGCCGAGGAGGCCGAGGGCCGCCTCGAGGTCCTTCGTGTCGTCGCCACCACCGGCCGCGATCCCGGCGCCGGTGAAGCTGAACTTCTGGAGCGTGACGTCGCCGACCTTCGACGGCAGCTGCGCCTCGAGGTCGGGCGCGCCGTTGAAGCCCGATGGCAGCGCGAACGACCCGCTCGCGGACCCGCCGGCGCTCGGCGCCGCTTCGCTCGGGCTGGCGGCCGCACTCGGGCTCGCGGCGACGCTCGGCGCGGCGACCGAGGCAGGGACGCTCGCCGCGGGGGACGGTGCCGGGGATGTCGAGCCCTGGCAGGCCGCGACGAGCAGGAGCGCCACGATCGGCGCGGAAATGCGAGGGAAACGAGCGTGCATCAAGGACCTCCCCCGGGGCGGGCAACTCACATCGTTCAGGAGACGCTGGAGTTGGATGGGGATCGTAGCGCGCGGTGGCCGGAGCCACTCATCGCACCTTTGAGACGGCCTCCGCCGCGATCGCCGGATCCGTCGCGATGATCAGGACCAGCGAATCACCGCGGGGGAGGATGTATGTCGTCCCACCCGCGACGGCGTCGGTCACCTTGTCGACCGTCAGACCGCCGATCGCGACTGACCCCTTCACGAGCCGATGCTGGGTCGCCGCCTGCTGCGACGCGATCCACGCATCCTCGAGGGCGCCGGGCGGCGCGCCCGAGACGCGGAAGATGCCCTCGATGAACTCGATGCTCCCGCTCGGGTCATCGGCGAGGGCGAGCGTCAGGTCGTCGACGCTGCGATCGAGGTCGGCCAGCATTCCGCGGAGCGCGCCCTGGTTCGCCGTGGACCCGGTGCGCAGGAACGATGCGCCCCGGAAGCTCCGGAACGCGAGCCTGGTGCCATGGATCGACGCCGGGAGCCGGGCCTCGAGGTCCGGCACCTCGTGCGGCACAGGCGTCGCGCTCGGCGGCGCGACGGAGGCGGCCGCGGCCGGCGACGCCAGCGGGTCCGGCGAGCTGCTCCCGCAACCCGCGACGAGCGCGACCGCGAGCACGGCCGGGAGAGCGGCGGCCGCGACGGGGGATCGAGCGTGAGGATGTCCCATGGCGGCGGCCATCATGGGACAGGCGGTCGATTCGCGCCTTCGTCGGCCCACTCGAGCGGGCCCGTGGGATGGTTGGCACCGAGCCGGAGGGCTCGGTCGATGTCGTCGGGGCTCGCGACGCCCTCCCCGACCGCCAGCCTCGCCTCGTCGGCGAGCGCGATCCGGATCCGCCGCACGATCGCCTCCGGATCGAGCGTGGACCGTTCGGCGAGCGCGGCGAAGGGAGCGTCCGGGCCGATGGCCTGGCCGCCCTCGTACCGGTAGAAGCCGCGGCCGACCTTTCGACCGAGCGACCCCTCGGCCACCAGCCGCTCCTGGAGCGCCGCCGGCCGCAGTCGATCGGGGCGGCCGAGGCCCTCCCAGATGGCCTTCGTCGCGGCGAGGTTCACGTCGAGGCCGACGAGATCCAGGTAGCCGAACGGACCGAGCGGAAACCCCGCGGCCGCGACCGCGGCGTCGATCGCCCGGATCCCCGCGACGCCACCTTCGAGCAGCCGCAGCGGCACGAGCGTGAACGGCCTGTTGACGCGATTGACGATGAAGCCCGGCACGTCTGCCGAGCGGATCGGGATCTTGCCCCAGCCAGCCACCACGGCCTCACCGCGCGCCACGGCCTCGGCGGACGCCTCGGCCGGCGCCACCACCTCAACCAGCGCCATGACCGGGGCCGGGTTGATGAAGTGGAGGCCGATGACGCGGTCAGGCCGCGTCGTCGCCGCGGCGATCGCGGCGACCGGGAGCGCGCTCGTGTTCGTCGCGAGCACAGTCGATGGCGCCGCGGTCGCGTCGAGGGCCCGAAAGATCGTCTGCTTGAGCTCGAGATCCTCGAGTGCCGCCTCCACCACGAGGTCGCCCTCCGCGACCTCGTCGAGCACATGCCCGTCGCGGAGCCGCCCGAGCGCCTCGCCGACCCACCGCTCGGCCTCGCCCGCGTCGAGCCCGCGCTTCGTCGCCCGCCGCCGCAGGCCGTCCTCGATCCGCGTCCGGCCGCGCTCGATCGCGGCCTCGTCGACGTCGTGCAGCACGACCTCGTGGCCGGCCTCGAGCGCGACCTGGGCGATGCCGGCACCCATGGTCCCGGCGCCGACGACGCCGACGACGGACACGCCGGCGATCGACTCGGCCACGAACGTCAGACCGTCTTGATCTGCTCGAACGGCTGCCGGCAGCTCGTGCAGTAGTGGATCGATCGGCAGGCCGTCGGCCCGAAGGCGTTCTCGAGGACCGTCCGGTGCGAGCCGCAGTACGGACACGGCGCGGCCGGTTCGAGCGCGATGAGGGTCGGGGCGTCGTTCGACGGTACTGGCGGCCCGAGGCCGCTCGCCCGGAGGGCCTCTCGTCCTGCTGCCGAGATCCGGTCGGTCGTCCACGGCTCCGCGAACGTGAAGACGACGTCGGCCTCGGTCCCGGGCGCGACCTCGGCCAGGCGTTCGCGAACCGAATCGCGAATCACCTCGAGCGCCGGGCAGCCGACGAACGTCGGCAGCAGCTCGACCCGGATCCGATCGTCCGCGACCTCGACGGTTCGGACGATCCCGAGATCGAGGATCGAGATCGCCGGGATCTCGGGGTCGCTCACCTTGGCCAGCGCGGCGCGTACGGCGCCCTCGGCCGGACGCGTCGCCGTCACCATGTGGCCGCCGGGTCGGACGCCCGGACGCTCGTCGCATCTGCCCACAGCCGGCGGAAGGCGTCGGAGTGGTCGGACCGGGCGCCGGTCGCGTCGGCGAGCGGTGGCGGCATCGGAAGCCGGAGCCGCTCGAACGTCGGCCCGATCGCGGCCCGCCAGCGTGCCTCGAGGTCCCTCGAAGGCCGAGCAACGATCCCGGCCATCTCCAGCGCCAGCTCGTTCGGCAGCGGCGCGAGGACGGTCGAGGCGTCCGGCCCGAGGTCGTCGAGCGCCGCGAGGAGACGCCGGCGCGGCTCGCCGTCGCGGAATGCGAGCCGCTCGAGCCAGGTCGAGACATGCAGCAGGTGGTAGCGCTCCTCGCGCCGCAGCTTCGCGACGAGCTCGGCGAGGGGCCGCCAGGCAGAGTCCGCCAGCGCCTCGAGACGTACCGCGTCCGCGGTCTCGTAGAGGAAGCGGCGCGCCATCGTCGCCGCCCAGTCCGTCGGCGCGTGGTCGAGCAGCCGGGCGTGGTAGTGGCCCTCCGGCGGGCGGTCGTAGGCGATCGCATCGGCGTCGGCGGAGCCGGCGTCGGCGGAGCCGGCCTCGGCCTCGAGCTCCG
The DNA here is from genome assembly GCA_036503395.1 of Candidatus Limnocylindrales bacterium. GTDB lineage: Bacteria > Chloroflexota > Limnocylindria > Limnocylindrales > CSP1-4 > DASSHA01. The sequence goes on along the minus strand of DASXWX010000097.1, from coordinate 1,762 downwards.
CGAGCAGCTCGTAGAGGGCCTTCGCGTGACCGAGCTCGTCCTGGGCGAGCGAGCTCATCGCCACGTCCTCCTCGAGGAGCGGAGCGATCCCCGTCCATTCGGAGTCCGACCAGCCGATCACGAACTCGTCGTCGGCCATCGCCAGCAGGAGGAGTGCGAGCGAGTCGCGGGTCGCGGGTACGAGGGATCCGGTCATTCGTTCGGTCGTTCGGTGGCCGCGCGCTCGCGCGCCGCCGCGAGCTTGTCGCGCATGACGTAGCCGCCCGGCTTCTTGAACGACCGGTCCAGGGGCGGCTGGAGGAGATCGGGATCCTCGAGCACCGCGATGTCGGCTCGCCGCACGACCCACAGCCGGACGCTCTCCTGGCGACGCCCGAACAGCTCGCGGGCGTAGTCGAGCGCGAGCGCCGGGTCGGGCGCCATGACGTTGCCGCCGTGCCGCATGGCGTCGCCTTCCTTCTCCTGGCGAAAGACCTCGTACGGCTCGAGCGCGGTCATCACCGGTTCCTCGGGCGCCGGACCAAGAGGGCGGACGTCCTGGCTCGACACGTCAGGCGGCCGTGGCCGGCATGGCGACGAGGCTCCCGCGAACCCAGGCCTGTTCCGACCAGTTGAGACGCCGGAACCCGAGCCGCTCCTGCGAGGCCGGGCCGTGGCCGGTCACGACCGTCCGCAGCTCGTCCCAGTCCGGCTCCGTGTAGCGCCAGTCGCCGGTCGCGGGGTCGAGCCCGAGCTGCGGGTCGGGCAGCGTCAGGCCGAGCTCCCAGATCCGCGGCACGTAGATCGACAGGAACTCCTGGCGGAGCTCCTCCGACGTCTTCGCCTTGATCCGCCAGAAGAGATCGCGGTCCTTCTCCCGCGGCGAGCGCGGCCCGTGCATCTGCATGAGTGGCGGCCACCACCGGTTCAGCGCCTCCTGGAGCATCTCCCGCTGCGCCCGCGTGCCGGTCGCGAGCGTCACCATGACGTCCCGGCCGTGCATGATGTGGACGCTCTCCTCCCAGCAGATCTTGCGCATCGTCCGCGCGTACGGGGCGTACGAGGAGTCGCGGAGGGCCTGCTGGGCGACGATCGCGGCCGCGTCGACGAGCCAGGCGATGACCCCGACGTCGGCCCACGTCCGGGTCGGGTAGTGGAAGACGTTGTGGAACTTCGTCTTCCCGGCGAGCAGGTCCTCGATCATCGCCTGGCGCGACTTTCCGAGGTCCTCGGCGACGCGGTAGAGCAGCTCGGCGTGCCCGACCTCGTCCTGGATCTTCGCCGTGAGGGCCAGCTTCCGTCGGAGCGTCGGGGCGCGAAGGATCCAGTCGCGCTCGGGAAGCACGCCCATCAGCTCGCTGTTGGCGTGCATCTCGACGAAGCGGAGGACGCTCTGGCGGTACTCATCCGGCATCCAGTCCGTGGCTTCGACCTTGCCGCCGGCGCGGACATGCTCGACGAACGCGTCGTACCGCGCGTCCTCGCCCAGCCGCGGGTCATTGAAGCGGAGCGCGGCCCGCTCGGACTCGGGAAGGACCGGCTCGAGAGCGCGCGGGTCGGTCATCGACAGTCCTCCGTCAGGGCCCGGATCGACAGGTCGGCGTAGTGCTCCGCCAGGGCATCCGGCGACAGCCGGCCGTCCGGTCGGAACCATGTCGCGATGCCGTTGAGCGCCGAGAGCAGGAACGTGGCCGCGACCGGGGCGTCGGTCAGCGCCAGCTCCCCGGTCGCCATCCCGTCCGCGATCACGGCGCGCAACCGAGCCTCGTAGGCGTCGCGACGA
>DASXWX010000096.1:0-6642 GCA_036503395.1 Candidatus Limnocylindrales bacterium | reverse complement strand
ACGGCCCCGAGCCCGCGGTCCATCTTCTCGGTCATGCCCTCCATGTGGACCCGGCCGAGTGTCGCCCGCGAGGCCAGGTGCAGCGCCGCGAGGATCGCCGGGAACGCGATCGTGTAGCCGACGAGGTCGGCGTAGTCGGCCGGGATGCTCGGGAAGACAGCGGTCGCGATCGCGCCGACCGGGTAGCGGAAGTACGCACTCGCGACGAACGAGATCGCCATGAAGCCGATCCCGATGAGGCGCTTGAGGAACCCGGTGTTCCAGCCGCCGTAGATGAAGCCGCCGATGACCCGACCAGCGCGACGTCCATCGCCGTCTCCGCGATCGCCGGCGGATCCGCCGTCGGCCCCTCGCCGACGGCGCCGCGGCGACGTTGTCACGCGCGCCGCAAGCCCCGGGGCGCGCTCACCCCGCGTCGGTGTTCGGGTAGACCGAGTCGCGAGTGTCGGCCCACCCCGCGAACGATCCCGGGACCCGGTATGCGGCCCCGCTGCGCGTGTCCACGACGACGACCTCGCGGGTGTCGATCCCGATCGCGACGGCGTCGTCGTCCCCACTCGCCCCGACGAGCCGCGGAAACTCGAACGCCTGATTTCGGAACCGAATCCGGGCGACGACCTGGCCGGTGGTCGGCGTCGGCGAGTCGACGAGGCTGCCGCCGCCCTCGCCGGTCGGCGCGAGAAGCCAGGCGGAGCGCCCGTCGGCGGCCCAGAGCGCCTCTAAGGTTCCGGGGGACTCGAGGCCGCCGCTCCAGATGTGGCGATGCCCGCCGTTCGCGTCGGCGACGACGAGGAAGCACCCACCGCCGGCGGCCCCCGACTCGCACGCTCCGCTCAGCGTTCGCCTGTCCGCCGCTCGCACACGCTCGATACCAAGCGGGGCGAAGGCTGCGGTCGGCCGGCCGAACTCGAACGATCCGTCGACGTGGAGGATGCCGCCGTGCTCGACCCGGCCCTCGACCGCCCGATCGACCAAGAGGCCACCCGTCGTCGTCCAGACGAGCCGATCTCCGAACTGGACACCGGGCAGCGGATCCACGTTTGTGCGAGTGCCGGCCCGAGGCGAGTACACCTCGATGGCATGCCCGGCGAACGCGGCGAGCGAGCCGTCAGGCCCCCAGCTGAACCCGGTGCCGCGATCGCCGACCTCGATCGCCGGCGCGAGCGGGTCAGTCAGGTCGAAGACGGCGGCGAACTGCGCGTCGTTCGCATCGCCCTCGCGCTCGAACGGAACGGCGAGGTAGCCAGTCCGGCTGATCGTCGCAGACCCTTCGAAGAGCGCCGGCCGAGCATCGCGCGGAAACGCCGATGCCGGGATGACCGAGAGCACCGTGACGTCGCCCCCGAGCGCCATGCGGCGGACCACGAGGCCCGACACCACGTCGATGCCATGGATCTCGTCGACTGTGAGCGCGTCAGTCGATTCTCCGAGGAGGGCGGGACGCGATCCGTCGGCGCCGAGCGGAAACGCCAGCGCCTCCGGCCAGACGGTGTCGGCGGCGGCGCGGACCACGACGACATGAACGTCGGCGGCGACGTCGTACGAGAAGCTGATTCCGCCCCGGCCCGCGACCGACGCGTCGACCGGCAGGAGGGCCTGGTGAACGGCGCCGTCGCAGGGAACGGCGCCCACGAGCGACGCGAACGGCGCGTCCTCGACTGCCGGCCAGCGGACGTTGCCGGGTCCCGCGCACCGGGCGAGCAGGGTGTACGTCGTGCCTGGCACGAGGGTCGTCCGGCTCGAGGCGACGAGGCCGGGTGTCGCGTTCGGAAGCGCGCGGTGCGTGTTGTCCAGGATGACGTCGCCGGGTGGGATCACGATCGAGAGGTCGACCGGCTCGTGTGAGGCCGGTGGTGCGGTCGCCGTCGGGACTGACCGTGTCGTCGAGGGCATCGCGGTCGCCCTCGCAAGCTGGGACGCCGCGCTCGGAGAGGGCGAGGTTGGCGGGCTCGCACTGCCGCCGAGGACCGCAAACGCGGCGATCCCGAGGATCGACGCGGGAACCGCGAGCAGGACGGCCGCCGAGCGAATTCCGGACCGCCGGTGCGGGCCGTCGATTCGCCCGACCTCGACGTGGACCTCGGGACCCGTCAAACCCTCACCTCGGACGCCCAAATCGACCGAAGGACGCCGATCCTACGATCGATGTGATGGACCGGTCGCTCTGGCAGGATGGGGGCGTGGAGGCCGAGGAGCGGGTCGCGCGCGGCACGGCCGGCCCCATTCGCTACCTGCTGCGGCGCTCGCCTCGCAGTCGGACGCTGCGGGTCACGATCGACCGCCGACTCGGCGTCGTCGTCACGATCCCGCTCGCTGGTCGCCGTGGCTGGGCACGTCCGGATCGAACGGTTGATCGTTTCCTGCTCGATCGCGAAGCCTGGATCCGGCGCCACCTCGATCGCCAGGCGGGTGAGCGGGCGCTCGTCGAGGCGCGCGGACCGCTCGGGCATGGCGCCCTCGTCCGGTATCGGGGCGAGCTCCACCGCGTCCGCGTCGAGGCGGCATCGATCGCGGCGAGATCGCGCGTCAGCCGCGAGCCCGCCGAAACAGACGGCGCGGACGAGCTCGTGGTTCGGCTCGGTCGAACCGACCGCCGAAGCCTCGCGGAGGTCCTGACGGTCGCCCTGCGCATCCGCGCCCGCGACGCGATCCATCGCGAGATCGACCGTCACGCGGCGGCGCTCCGGGTCCGACCGGGCGCCGTCACGATCCGGGACACGAGATCCCGATGGGGGAGCGCCTCCCGCCAGGGCCGCCTGTCGTTCAGCTGGCGCCTCGTCCTCGCTCCGCCCGAGGTGCTTGAGACGGTCGTCATCCACGAGCTCGCCCACCTCCGCGTCTTCGGCCACGGCCCGCGGTTCTGGGCGCTCGTCGCGTCGCGACGGCCCGATCATCTCGTGTGGCGGCGCTGGCTTCGTGACCACAGCTACGAGCTTCACGCGGCGTTCGAGCCCCCGCCTGCCGATCGCGTGCCGCAGGAGCCATCGGCATGACCACGCGGCGGGTCTCGTGGCGGCGGTCCGATGAGGTCGAGGCCGACGAGTGGTGCACGCTCTCGGTCCGTGACAACGGGCTCAGCCTCGTCGGGACGGTGGTCGGAGCGGTCGACGCCCTTCCGCTGCGCGTGGAGTACCGCGTCTTCGCCGAACCGGGCGGGATGACGACCGCCGTCCACGTGCGCGAGTGGCATGGGTTCGAACAGCGTGCGCTCACGCTCTCGCGCGACGGGAAGGGCAACTGGACGCGTGACGGAAGGACCGATCGCAAGCTCAAGGGCTGCACCGACGTGGACCTCGGGATCAGCCCGGCGACGAACACGCTGCCGATCCGACGTCTTCGGACGGCCGTCGGTGCCAGCTCGTCGATCAAGGCGGCCTGGGTCCGGTTCCCCGAGCTGAGCGTCGAGAAGACGGGGCAGACGTACACGCGGATCGACGAGGCCACCTGGCGCTACGCGAGCGGGTCGTTCGAAGCCGAGCTCGTCGTCGACGAGGACGGCCTCGTCGCGAGCTACGCCGTCTGGCGGCGAACCGGTTTGGCGATCGGCGCCGACGATTCCGAGCCGCTCGACGCGGTCAGGTAGCGCTGGAGGGTCGGGGCGAGGAGGGAGACGACCGTCTCGCGATCGGCCGATGCGAGCGGCTCGACACGGAGGATATAGCGGGCCATCGCGAATCCGATCAGCTGCGAGCCCACGAGCTCCGCCCGGAGGGCCGCCTCGGGCCCGCCGACCACGCCCGAGAGCGCGGCGAGCGGACCGGCCTCGACCAGCTCTCGGAGCATCCGCGCCGCGACGGGATCCGAGGCCGCCGAACGGATCAGGCCCACGATCACGGGCTGGAACCCGGGGTCCTCCCAGAGCTCGACGACGAACCGGGTGAGACGTTCGCCGAGTCCCGAGAGGTCGCCCGCGGCCAGACGGGGGATCGCCACGGACGGGTCGATCGGCCACTCCATCGCCGCGACGAACAGCTGCTGCTTCGAGCCGAAGTAGTGGTGCACGAGGGCCGGGTCGACGCCGGCCCTCGCGGCGACGTCGCGGATCGAGGCGTTGTCGAATCCGCGCTCGGCAAAGCCGGCACGTGCTGCGTCGAGGATGCGGTCCCGCGTGGCCGGCGTGCCGGGGCGACGTCCGGTCCGCGGCACGACCCTCAGGCGACCTCGCGACGAATCGTCAGCGAGGCGACGAATGCGAAGAACAGGACGAACCCGAGGAGGACCACGAGGTCGACCTGAAGCGCGCCCGTCGTGAGATCCGCGCCGGCGGCGAAGACCTGGCGGAGCCCGTCGACGGCATACGTGAGCGGCATGATCGCGGTCAGCGGCCGAAGGACGTCGGGCAGGCTCGAAACCGGGAAGAGCACGCCCGAGAGGAGGAACTGCGGGGCGAGGACGATCGGGATGAACTGGATGATCTGGAGCTCGGTCCGGGCGAACGTCGAGAGGAAGATCCCGAGGCTCACGGCACCGAGGGCCAGGAGCAGGACCACGAGGAACGCGTAGCCGGCGGCCCCGGCGACGTCGATGCCGAGCCCGAGCGAGAAGGCCGGCAGCGGACCGAACGGGCCGAGACGCGCGCTCCCCAGCGCCCACAACAGGAGCACGATGACCTGGACGGTCGCGAAGAGGCCGAAGCCGATCGTGTAGCCCGCCACGATCTCGCTTCGTGCCACGGGCGTCGCGAGGAGCCGTTCGAGCGTGCCGCCCGTGCGCTCTCGGAGGAAGCTGACGCCGGTGAGGATGTAGACGAAGAAGTAGGCGAAGAAGCCGACGACTGCCGGCGCGTACGGGGCGAGCGGGTCGTCCGACGCGACGCCGTGGAGCGTCACGTGGTCGATCGTTGGCGCGTTGACGCCGAACGCCTGTGACGCGGCGGCGACGAGCGCGCGGGACACGGCCCCGAGCTGCGCGTTCTCGGCGGTCGGATCGAGCCCACGGGTGATCACCTCGATCGTCGCGCCGGATCCCGGGTTGGCTGGAAGGACCACCGCGACGGTCGCACTCCCGTCGTCGACCGCGTACCGCGCCGCCGTCTCGTCGCTCGTGGTAATCACCGAGCCGCCGGCACTCGTGAGCTGCGCCGAGAGTGCCTGCGCCGCGGCCGCCGTCACGGGCGTCCCGGGGTCGACGATCACGGCGTTTACGGTCGGTGTTCCCGCGCCGCGAAGGATGAACGCGACGAGCCCCGTGATGAGAAGCGGCGCCACGAAGAGAAGGCCCAGCGAGGGCCGATCGCGGCGGACCTCCTCCACGATCCGCCGCACGATCGCGCGGACACGCCGGGCGCTCACGACGGCACCTCCTCGCCCGCGAAGCGGAGGAAGGCCTGCTCGAGGTCGTCGGTACCGGCGCGCTCACGCAGCTCACGGCCGGACCCGCGGGCGATCACGTGGCCGGCACGCACGAAGAGGAGCTCGTCGCAGCGATCGGCTTCGTCCATCACGTGGCTCGAGACGACGATCGTCGTCCCGCCGTCCGCGAGCGACCGGAAATGTCGCCAGAACTCGACCCGGAGGAGGGGATCGACGCCGACGGTCGGTTCGTCGAGGAACAGGACGCTGGGTCGGTGGACGAGGGCACAGGCGAGCGACAGGCGTCGCCGCTGGCCGCCGGACAGCGTTTCGGTGACCGTCCCCCGGCGACCGGCGAGGTCCACGAGCTCCAGGACGTCCTGTCGGTCCGCAGCCGGCTCGCCACCGTAGAGGGCCCGGAAGAACGCGAGGTTCTCGGCCACGGTGAGCGCCGGGTAGACGCCGTCGGCCTGGGTCATGTAGCCGATTCGGGCGAGGTTGGCCCGCGACGGCATCGGCCGGCCGAGGACGAGCGCGTGTCCGGAGCTGGGCCGGGCGAGGCCGGTCAGCAGCCGGATGAGCGTCGTCTTGCCGGACCCGTTCGGCCCGAGGAGCCCGTAGATCCGCCCCGGCTCCAGCTGAAACGTGACGCCGTCGACGGCGCGGACCGGCCCGAAGCGCTTCGCCAGGTCGACCGCCTCGATCGCGGGCGCCGGTGGGCTCTGCTCGTTCAACACGCGTTGAATTCTACAAGTGATGAATTCGTCTTGGCAAGAGTCCGTAGCGCGTCCGCGTCTTGATGGGCCGGTCGGGGGAGCTCTGCGACGGGGCAGGTCTCGACGAGGCGATCACGCGGGCGACGAGCCTTCTGGTCCGGCATGAGGGTCACGAGGAGACCAGTACGGCGCTCGCGTTCGCCCGGCACCTGGCCGCGACGGCGCCGGCCGGACCGGTCACGGTCGAGCGCCTAGGCGGCGGCTGGGTGGCTGAGGAGGCTCTCGCGATCGCCGTCTTCGCGGCCTTGTCCTACCCGGAGCCCGAGCAGTTCCTCGACGCTCTCGCGCTGGCCGTCACGCACTCGGGCGACAGCGACTCGACCGGTGCGATCTGCGGCAACATCCTCGGCGCCCTCCACGGCGAGACGGCTCTGCCCGCAGAGCTCGTCTTCGCCGTCGAGGGCCGTTCGGTGATTCTGCAACTCGCCGACGACTTCGCGCTGGAGTTCACCCGGAGCAAGCGGCTGCACGGCGACTACGGGCCCTACACCGCGTGGACCACCCGTTACCCGGGCGGCTGAACCGAGAGCTTGTGGTGGAACACGTTGCGCGGGTCCCACTTCGCCTTGACCTGC
>DASXWX010000095.1:0-1806 GCA_036503395.1 Candidatus Limnocylindrales bacterium | reverse complement strand
GCGGAGGCGGTTCTGCGTCAGACCCTGGGGGTCGCCGTCGCCGAGGATCGGCACGAGGGCCTGGACGTCATAGCCGACGTCGCCCGGTATGGTGTCGAGCCCGGCGAAGAATCCGTCCTGGCCGATCGTCGTGAGGCGCGTCTGCTGGCTGACGGCGACGGGGGTGCCCGGGGCGAGGACACGCGAGCCGTGGAAACCGACGGGCGTCACGGTCACGTCGACGGCGCGGCGACCGTCGTCGACCGGCGCGTCGAGCGTGTTCGCGAGGACCCGCTCGTCGGCGGCCCGGTCGGCCGTCTGCTCCGTCGACCAGCTCCAGCCGGTCCCGTCGAAGCGGTCGTACGCGACGGCCTGCCAGTAGTACTTCGTGTCGTCGCCGGCGGGGACCCGCACGGTGACGGCGACCTCGCCGTTCGTGATCCACGTCCGGCCGATCGGGGCCGTCGGACCGAAGTCGACCGAGACGGGCCCGCGAACGTTCTGGACGAACGAGAAGTAGCGCTGGAGGCCGCGGCCGGTCTCGATCAGCCACTGGTCGAGCCCGCCCCAGGCTCCCGCGAGCGGCGCGGACGAGGCGCTCCCGGTCAGGAGCAGGGCCGCGACGACGGCAGCCGACACGAACCCGGCGCCGCCACGGACGACCATCGACTCGACCGGGCCGGGATCGCCGATCCGGCGTCGGACCCAGTCGCCATGTTCGGCGAGTGCATGGAAGCGGACGAGCACGAGCAGGGCCAGGACCGTGAAGGCGACGAGGAACCAGAGCTGGTCGTTCGGGTTCACGACGAGGTTGATCACGAGGGCGATGCCGACCGCGGCGGCCGCGGCCAGCGGTCGCCGGTGACGGAACGCGGCGACGGCGACGAACTGTCCGGTCGCCCAGAGCAGGAGCCCGAGTGTCAGCAGGAAGTGGCCGTACTGGGAGGTGAAGGTTCGGCCGCGGATCGTGAGGTCGAGCCAGGCCTCGACGGTCGAGGTCGCCGTGGCGACGTAGCGGGCGTGGAGTGACGAGTCGCCGATCGGGCCGATGAGTGCCCCACCGACGAGAAGCGGGACGACGAGGGCGGCAAGCACCGCCGCGATGACATGGGTCGTCCAGCGCGACCAGCCCGCCTTCGTGCCGAACATCCCGGCCGCGAACCCACCGATCGCCGCGAGCGGCAGGAAGTCGGTCAGGCGCCCGGTGCCGAGGACCCAATTCGCGTCGTCGATCGCGAATGCGAGGACGACCGGCATCGCGACGAGCAGGAGCGTCGTCGTCCAGCCCTCCTCGGGCCGAAGAACGAGCTTCACCGGGGCGGCGGGCCGGCGAAGGGTGAGGCCGGCGGCGGTCATCCGACGAGGACCTCGGCGAGGGGTCGCGCGGGCGTGACGACCTTGACCGGGAGGTCGTATTCCGCGAGCGCGTGGCGGAGGGCGCGGGCTCGCTGCGCGGCGAGCTGAGCGGTGGCCGGATCCGGCTGCTCGTTGCGGGCGGCGGCGGCACGGTCCTCGAAGGCCGCTGCGTCGAGCCAGATGACGACGCAGGCGACGCCGCGCGCCCGGAGCGTCGCGAGGGGCCGAACCCAGTCCGGCGCGATCGAGGACGTGATGACGACCGCGGTCATCCCGCGCCGGACGCGACCGAGCCCGGCGAGGAGCGCCTCCGACAGCGGCGTCGAGCCGTCGGCGTCGACGGCGGCGAGGAGCTGCATGATCTTGAGGTGCTGGCGAGAGCCGCGGTCGGCCGGCAGGACCGCGGAGCGGTTGCCGTTCGTCGTCAGCCCGACGGCCCGGTTCTCGGCGATCGCCTTGTCGGCGATCGCC
>DASXWX010000094.1:0-15447 GCA_036503395.1 Candidatus Limnocylindrales bacterium | reverse complement strand
CGGACGTCGAGGTCGATCCCCTTCCGTTGCGCCGCCGCCCGCACGCGCCGGATCGCGGGGTGGTCGGAGGGGTCGGGCACGCGCGGGAGGATAGCATCGGGCCGTGCCCGGACCGGGACCTCGCGCCCCGGCTGCCGAGGTGGCCCCAACGACGCTCGCCGAGACCGATACCATGCCCGCCGTGACCGCACCCGTCGCCGACGCGCCCGCCACCGCCGGATCCGCCCAGGGCGGGCCGATGATCGAGTTCCGCGACGTCACCAAGCGCTACGGCGCGGTCGTGGCGAACGACCACCTCTCGTTCACGGTCGAGCGCGGCGAGCTGATGACCCTCCTCGGCCCGAGCGGCTGTGGCAAGACCACCGCGCTCCGCTGCCTGACCGGGTACAGCCGTCCCGACGAGGGCCGGATCTTCATCGACGGCAACGACGTGACCGACGTTCCGACCTATCGCCGGAACCTGGGCATGGTCTTCCAGAACTTCGCGCTGTTCCCGCACATGACCGCCTTCGGAAACGTCGAGTTTCCGCTCAAGATCCGGTCGGTCCCGAAGGACGAGCGGCGCCGGCGTGTCGAGAACGCGCTGCGGATGGTCCGCCTCGACAAGCAGGCCGACCGCTATCCGCGGCAGCTGTCCGGCGGCCAGCAGCAGCGCGTCGGGCTCGCCCGCGCCCTCGCCTACGAGCCGTCCGTGCTCCTGCTCGACGAGCCGCTCTCCAACCTCGACGCTAAGCTTCGCGAGGAGATGCGGTTCGAGATCAAGGAGCTCCAGTCGCGATTCGGGATCACCGCCGTCTACGTCACCCACGACCAATCGGAGGCGCTGGCGCTGTCGGACCGAGTGGCGGTCATGAACGCCGGCGTGATCGAGCAGATGGGACCGCCCGAGGAGATCTACGGCGAGCCGCGGTCGGCCTTCGTCGCCGACTTCATCGGGCTGTCGAACTTCCTGTCCGGCCGCCTCCAGGCCACCGAGGGCGGCATGAGCCAGGTCGACGTCGGGGGTCGGCCGGTGGTTGCAAGGTCGAGCTCGGAGGCGGAGCCCGGGGACGACGTCCTCGTCTTCGTCCGGCCGAACGAGATCACGTTCGCGCCCGGCGATGGCGACGCCACGGGCGCCCTGGCCGAGGGATCGAACGCCTTCCGGGCGACGGTCGACCAGGCGACCTATCTCGGCGACCGGATCGACTACCGGATCCGCCTCGCGAGCGGTGACGTCGTCCGGGTCCAGTCCGAGGATCGCCGCGACGAGGGCGCCTCCGTCGTGATCAGGTTCGCCGCGGACCGCGCACGCGTCATGCCGCATCGGTGACGCCGGGCCCGATCGCGCTCGTCCTGGCCGACGTCGATGGCTGCCTGACCGCGGGCGAGGGACGCCCGATCGACCTCGAGGTGCTGGCCGAGGTCGCCCGTGTCAACGAGCGGTCCCGCTCGGATCCCCACGTGCCCGCGATCAGCCTCTGCACCGGGCGGCCCGCGCCCTACGTCGAGGTCCTCGTCCAGGAGATCGCGGCTTACCGGCCGTCGATCTTCGAGAACGGCTGCGGACTGCTGACGATGGATCCCTACGGCTTCATGGCCCACCCCCGGATCGACGCCGAGGTCATGACCGCGTTCCGGGCCGGCATCGAGTCGCTCGACCGAGCGCTGGTCGTGCCCGGTCGCGCGACATGGCAGCCCGGCAAGTCGTACAGCGGGACGCTCTACCCCACGGATGGCGACGTGCATGCTCTCTGGGTGACGGCACGCGCGCTGCTCGGCGACGGCTTCTACGTCGACGAGGGCGTGGAGTGCATCAACGTGATGCCGGCGGGGCTCGACAAGGGCGTCGGCGTCGAGTGGCTCTGCTCGGTCGCGGACCTGTCGCCGGACGAGGTGGCGGGTGTCGGGGACGCCGGCTCCGACCTGGTCTTCCTCGACAAGGTCGGCTTCGCGGCCGCGCCCGCGAACGCGACTCCGGACGTCCGGGCGGCGGTCGACTTCGTCGCCTCGCAGCCGTGGGGTCGCGGGCTGCTCGAGATCGTCGATCGCATCGCCCACCAGAACCGCCGCCTCAGCGCGGCCTGACCCACCTCGGGAGGACCTGTGGAGCTCTGCCTGTTCACCGATTCCGCGCCCCGGCTCTCGTTCGACGAGGCCCTCGATCTCGCCGTCCGGATCGGCGCGACGACGATCGAGATCGCCGGGGGCGGCCAGTCGTCTGCGCCGCACCTCCGCCTCGACGAACTGCTCGAGAGCGAGTCGAGCCGGCGCACCTTCCAGGACGCCTTCGACCGTCGCGGCCTCCGGATCGCCGCGCTCAACTGCTCGGCCTGGCCGCTCCATCCCGTGATCGGCGAGGCCCAACGCGAGATCATCCGCAAGACGATCCGGCTGGCGGAGCTGCTGGGCGTCTCGAAGATCGTGACCATGTCCGGGACGACCGGCGACGGCGCGGCCGCGACCACGATCAACTGGACCTGGTATCCAGGGCCGGAGGATCAGGAGGGGCTCCTCGCGCGCCAGTGGGACGAGACGATCGCGACGTGGCGCGAGCTCGGGCGCTTCGCCCTCGACCACGGCGTCACCCGGGTCTGCTTCGAGCTGCACCCGCTCAACACGGTCTACAACGTCCCGACGTTCCGCCGCATCCAGGAGGCGGTCGGCGACCCGCTCGCGGTCAACCTCGACCCCTCGCACTTCTTCTGGCAGGGCATCGACCCACTCGCGTCGATCCGCGCCCTCGGATCGGCGGTCGGGCACGCCCACCTCAAGGACACGGAGATCGACGCCGCGGCGACCGCGCTGGCGGGCGTCCTCGACGACCGGCCGTTCGCGCCCGGGGCCGAGCGTTCGTGGCAGTTTCGAACGGTCGGCGCGGTCCACGACGCGGACTGGTGGCGTTCGTTCGTTTCGACGCTCCAGGAGGTCGGCTACGACGACGTCGTCAGCATCGAGAACGAGGATCTGACGCTCGATGAGGTCGCCGGCGTCGAACGTTCCGCGGAGTTCTTCCGACCGATCCTGGGCTGACGGGTCGGGGCCAGTCGGCAGCAACCGTGCCGGTGCTGCATCTTGGGCAGCATTTCTGACGAGGGTCGGTCGCGCAGCTGCGTCGCGCGCACCGTCGCGGCTCGCCGAGGCCATGGAGGCTCACCAAAACGTCCCGTTGCTGCGTCCCCGGCAGCGGACTGACCGGGGCCGCTCGGACATGCTGTCCGACACGCAGTACGAACGGCGGTAACGACGCAGTCCGGCCTCTACCGAGCGGCTCCCGCCCTTGGAGTGGCCGGGGCTAGACCCCTTTCAGGCCGCCGATCAGCTTGTCGGGCTTGAGCTGCGACTGGATGAGCAGCAGGACGAGCAGCGACGGGACGAGGAGGATCATCGAGATCGCGCTCGCGATCGGGACGAAGCCGTCACCGATGACGAGATAGGTCTGGACCGGCAGCGTGAGGGTGTGCGGGCCGTACGTGAGCAGGGTGAGCGTGAACTCGTTGTACGAGGTCGTGAAGACGAAGATCGCCGCCGAGAGGATGCCCGGCATCGCCAGCGGCAGGATGACCCAGATGAACGTCCGCCACGGCCGAGCGCCGCAGACCTCGGCCGCCTCGATGAGGCGGTCGTCGATCCCGGCGAACGTGGCGCTGAGCACGAGCAGCGCGAACGGCAGCGTGACCGTGACGTGGGCGAGCGCCACGCCGAACAGCGTGTCGACGAGACCGAGGGCATAGAAGAGCTTCGCGACGCCGAGCGCGAACGCGATCGGCGGCAGCATCCTCGGCAACAGCACCAGCGTGCTGAGGAGGCTCCGGAGCGGCACCTTCCGCCGACCGAGCGCCCACGCGGTCGGCAGCGCCAGGGCCAGGCTCATGATCACGGCGAGGGCCGCGATGATCAGGCTGTTCTTGAGGACCTCGGGGATGTTGCCGATCGTCGCCGCGAGCTCGTACCACTGGAGGCCCCACTCCTGCGGCAGCCAGGTGGCTCCGAACCAGCTTCGCCCGACGGAGGTGACCGCGATCATCACGAGCGGCGCGAGCATGTAGAGCAGGAACGCCAGCATGAACGTGTAGGCGAGCACCCGTCGGCCGTCCCAGATCGAGCGGCCGTAGCTTCCGGCGAGCTGGGTCATCGCGGCCTCACGTGGCGCTCCGGCGCAGGAGCCGGAAGTAGGCGACGAGGAACACGATCTGGGTCAGGCCCATGACGACCGACATCGCCGCGCCCTCGTTCCAGTGGAGGAAGATCGCCGACACCGTGTAGATCTGGACCGAGAGCGGTCGGTAGTCGCCGCCGGTCACGAGCGGGACGCTGAAGGCTCCGAACGACTCGATGAACGTCAGCACGGACCCGGCGAGGATTCCGGGCACGGCGAGCGGCAGCAGAACGTGCCGGAGGACCTTCCAGCGGCTGGCGCCCGAGACCTCCGCCGCCTCCTCGATCGACGGGTCGATTCCCTCGAGTGCCGCCAACGTCAGCAGGGCCGTAAAGGGGAAGAAGAGCCAGACGTAGAAGAGCACCAGGCCGGGCACGGTGAAGACGATCCGGATCGGGCCGTCGACGAACGGCAGGAGCTGGAGGGTGAGGTTCGCCCAGCCCACGTCGCCCCAGAAGATCCGCAGCCCGACGGCGCTGACGAGGGCCGGCACCATGAGCGGGAAGAGGATGAGCAGGCGGAAGCCCCGGTTGCCGCGGAACGGGCGGCGGAGGACGAGCGCGAGCGGGACGCTCAGGACGATCGAGAAGAGCGTGGCCAGCACGGCCAGCTCGATGCTGAGGACGAACGCACCGAGGAGCGTGTCTGTGGCGAGGAACGATCGGTAGTTCTCGAGGGTGAACCCGCTCGACGCGCCCTCCGGAGCGAAGCTCAGCTGGATGACGAGGAGGAGCGGCAGCAGGAAGAGGAACGCAATCGCCCCGAAGCCCGGAACGAGGAGGGCGAGCGTGACGAGCCCGCCGCGGCGGGCGCTGACGCCACCCCGAATGCGCAGCCCGGCGCCGCCGATGACGGCGGCGCCGGGCTGTTCTGCGAGGCTCACTGCTGGCCGCGACGTTCGCGAGCCATGACTCGCGATCCTGCCTCGGCTACGACGAGGCCTGCTTCACGAGGCCCATGCCGTTCTCCTTGAACCAGTCATAGGCCGCGCTGTTCGTGATGTTGAAGAGGGGCTTGCGACCCTCCTCGAACGTCGGGATCTTGGTGAACGCGTCCGCCGGCGCCCGCGTGTACGCATCCGTGCCGGGGTACTGGTACATCTGCGTGAGGAGCTGGAGCTGGATCTTGTCGTCCAGCATGTAGTTCAGCAGCTTGTAGGCCATCGGCTTGCGGCTGTCGGGGATGTTCGACGGGATCACGAGGTGGCCGTCGGCCGACCGCGCCTCACCCTCGGACATCGGGTACGCCTTCATGGTCGGCGGCACGAGCTTCTGGGTCGTCGCCCAGATCGTGTAGTCCTGGGCGTAGTCGGAGATCCAGGCCGTGCCCTCGTTGAAGAGCTGGAACATGTTCGGCGGCTCCGCCGGCAGTGGGTTCGTCATGTACGAGGTGAGGTCGGTGAACTTCGCCTCGGCGTCCTTCCACTGGGGCGTCGCCTGGAGCGCCGTCAGGTCGGAGACGGTGTCGAACGGAACGCCAAAGGCATGGAAGAAGCCGTACATGTAGGTCCGGCCGCCGCCGGACTTCGCGTCCGGACGAACCATCGTGATGTGGCCCTTGAACTCCGCCCGCCGGTCGTAGAGCTCCTTCCACGACTTCGGCGGGTTCGCGATCTTCGCCGTGTCGACGATCGTCGCGCCCTGGGACCGCCAGAACAGCGCGCCCTCGTAGTTGACGTCGGTGCCGAGGACGGTCTTCTCGTCCTCGAGCGGGGTCTTCGACAGGTTCGGGATGTCGCTCAGGTGATCCTTGAGGTTCTCGAGCTTGATCCCGGTCTTGACCCAGTTCACCAGGTCGTTGTCCTTCATGAACACGACGTCGAAGTCGCCCTGGCCGGCCGTCATGGCCTGCATCCGCTGGAGGGTCTCAGGGCCCGACGAGACGACGTAGTTGATCGTCACGCCGAGATCCTTCTGGGCCTCCGGCACGAACGTCTGCTGGAACCATTGCTGGAAGTTCGCGCCCGAGTTCGTGTCGATCAGCGTGATCGTGTTGGCGTTGTTGCCGCCGCCCGAGGCGGCCGCACTCTGACCGGGGAGATTCGAGCCGCCGCACGCCGTCACGGCGACAGCCGCAGAGGCAGCGAGGACCGCGATGCTCCGAGCCTTCCTCATGGACCCACTCCCTCCAGCGCGGTTCACTCCGGCGCCGGCCGCCAGGGCCTCCGCGACCATTTCTGCCCGACCTCTCAAAAACGATCGGGCTGCCGGATCATCGGCCGAGCAGATTCCGCATGTCAAGTTTCGCGGCCGGTCCGCGCTCGCGCGGCCCCGACGCCACGCCTGACCGCCCGCCGCGCCAGGAGCCGGGGGTCCTGCCGGCTGAGGACGACGCTGACGATCACGACCGTCCCCCCGACCGCCTGGGCGATGCCGAAGGGCTCGCGCAGGAGGATCACTGCAAGGGCGACCCCGAGGAACGATTGCAGGTACTGGTAGACCGCAGCCCGCGACGCGCCGACGCGGCGGACGCCGGCGTAATAGAGGAGGTTCGTCACGACGCCGGCGAGGATCGCCGAGTAGGCGAGCGCGCCCCAGCCGACCGCGCTGACCGCGCCGTAATCCTCGGCGACGAGCGACGGCGCGGCGACCGGCAGGAGGAAGCCGGTTCCGATGATCATCTGGAGGGTTAGGATCCGGTACGGCGAATAGCGCGTCACGAGGCGTCGGATCGTCACCCACGACGCGGCGGCGGTGAACGAGACCGCCAGCGCGAGCAGCTCTCCAACCGGCAGCGCCGAGGCTCCGGGCGTAGCGCCGGACACCGCCGTCGCCGTCGCCGTGCCGGAACCGCCGCCTCCGGATCCGCCCTCGATCACGAGCGCGACGCCGGCCATCCCGAGTGCGACCGCCAGCCAGTGCCTTCGCCCGAGGCGCTCGTCCCCGATCGCCGTGGCGATGATCGCAGTGAAGATCGGTTGGGTCGCGGTGAGGAGGGCGACGTTGGCGGCGGTCGTCTGCTCGAGCGCGAACACGATCGAGAGCTGGTTGAGCGTGATGCCGAGGATCCCCGTGACGAGGAAGAGGCCGGCGTCGCGTCGGTCGATCCGGAGGGTCCCTTCGCGACGCCGAACGATCAGGGCCATGACGACGGCCCCGAAGCCGTAGCGGAGGACCGGGAAGGCAAGCGGGCTCATCTCGCCGATCCCGACCTTCATCACGCTGAAGTTCAGGCTCCAGATGAGGATGGCCCCGAGCAGCACGAGGTCGGCGCCACCCTCGGCCGACGGCTCCGGGGTCACCGCCCCTGGACTCCGCTCCGCACCCTGGCCATTCGACACCGGGCGAGGATAGGCGCCTCGTGACGCCCCACCGGCCGACCGCCGCCCGATAGCATCGTTCTCGTGGGGGATCGAGAAGGGGAGTGATGGAGCGCCTTCGCGTCGGTGTGATCGGCTGCGGCCTCGTTGCCCAGCTCATGCACCTCCACTATCTGCGTGAGCTTGGCGACCGATTCGAGGTCGCAGCCCTGTGTGACCTCTCGCCCGGGACGCTCGCCGGCGTCGCCGACCGCCACCGCGTGGCAGCACGCTTCACCGACTGGCGCGAGATGCTCGAGTCGGTCCCGCTCGACCTGGTCATGGTCCTGACGAGCGCATCGCATGCCGACCCGGCGGTCGCCGCCCTCGAGCTGGGGTGCCACGTCTTCGTCGAGAAGCCGATGGCGCTTACGGTCGCCGACGCGGACCGGATGATCTCCGCCGCCCGTGAGGCGGGCCGGTCGCTGACCGTCGGCTACATGAAGCGGCATGACCCGGCGTTCGCGGCCGCTGCCGCGCGTCTCGCGACGATCGGACCGCTGCGGCACGTCGGCATCACGACGCTCGAGTCCCCGATCGGCACCTACGTGGGCCACGAGGACCTCGTCCGGGTCGCAGACCTGCCCGCCGCGACACTCGAGGCCGGGCTCGACGAGCGCCGCCGTCTCGTCGGACAGGCTCTCGGACGCCCGGGCGACGACACGAACGTGCGCGCCTACCACGACCTCCTGCTCGACAGCGCGATCCACGAGCTGAACCTGCTTCGAGGCCTCGTCGGCGATCCGACCGACGTCCTCTCGGCCGAGTTCTGGGACGACGCGCGGTCGATGCAGTTGGTGCTCGCCTACCCCGACGACCTCCGAGTCTCGTTCAGCTTCGTCTGGCTGCCGGACCTCCCCGAGTACGTCCAGGAGCTCGCCTTCCGTGCGGCGGGGGCGAGGCTCGCGATCCGCTTCCCGTCGCCGTTCCTGCGCAATGCCGCGACGCTCATCGAGCTCGACGAGTCCGACGGCGATGTGCTACGGCGCGGCGAGATCGTCGCCGGCTACGACGAGGCGTTCCGGCGGGAGCTGGTGCACCTCCATCGGACCGTCGTCGACGGCATCGCGCCGCTCGTGTCGCCCGAGTCCGCCCGCGGCGACATCGCCCTCGCCGGGCTCATCGCCCGTTCGTGGCTCGACCGCACGTCGCTGCCGGTCGCCGGGCTCGACGCGGCCCGCCCCGTCTAGGCTGCGGCGATCCGCCCGAGCTCGTCCTCTACGACCTCGCGGAGGTGATCGGGTGCGTCGCTGTCGATCATGTCGACGCCGTTGCGGATGAGCGCCCGGATGATGTCGTCGCGGCCGTCCGGGATGCCGCCACCGAGGATGTGGATGCCGGCGGCATGGGCCTGCTCGACCGACTCCGGCGAGAGCGATCGCCACTCGAGGTGGATCCCGTTCGCCAGCGCGGACGCGGCGACGGCAGCCACGTCGACGAAGTCGGCGTAGTCGCAGCTGATCGCGGTCGTCACGTCGGGCCGGAGCTCCTTGGCGCGGCGCGCGGCCGCGTGGTGGTAGGAGTGGACGAAGCAGGCGTCGATCAGGTCGAACCGGTCGAGCAGCTCGAGGACGGCCTCCTCGAGCCCGGCATAGGGTCGCCGGGTGCACACGTTCGGATGCTTCAGCTCGAGCGAGAGCGGCATCGCCACGTCGCGGGCCCACTCGAGGAGCTGTTCGAGGGTGGGGATTCGCTCACCCTCGCCCGCGTCGAGCTCGCGCACTTCGGCCAGGGTCTTCTCGCCGACCGGGCCGCGGCCGTCCGTCGTGCGATCGACGGTCTCGTCGTGGATCACCACGCACCGCCCGTCGGCGGTGAGGTGGACGTCGAACTCGACCATGTCGACCCCGAGCGCGCGAGCGGTGTCGAACGAGCGCATGGTGTTCTCGGGCGCGTAGGCCGCGGCGCCACGGTGGCCGACGATCGTCACCCGGCCGGTCCTGGATCGAAGGAGCTCCATGCCCCGCTACGATACCGATCGGTGCCCACCGACCTCCGGGTCGGCGGCGTCGTCTTCGACTGGGACGGCACGCTGGCCGACTCGCTCGCGCTCTTCTTCCGCGCGAACGCCGCGGTGATGGCCGGGTTGGGCGTCCCCTTCGACGAGCTCGCGTACCGGCATCACTACACGCCCGACTGGCGCGTTGCCTATCGCCGGCTCGGCGTCCCCGAGGAGCGTCTCGAGGAGGCCGGCCGGCACTGGCGCGACGTGTTCGATGCCCGGTCGGGCGAGACGCGCCCGCTTCCGGGTGCCGTCGAGGCGGTCGAACGACTCGCGGCCCGCGGTCTCTCGGTCGGCGTCGTCACGGCCGGCGACCGCCGTGTCGTCGAGCCCCAGATCACCGCCTTCGGGCTCGGACCGCTGCTGGGGGCCTGCGTCTACGGCGACGACCTCGAGGCGGTGAAGCCCGACCCCGCGCCGCTGCGGCGTGCGCTGGAGCTCCTCGGCCGAGCGAACGAGCCGGGCGACACCGCCTATGTCGGCGACGCGCCGGATGACATGCGGATGGCGATGGCGGTCGGGTGTCCGGCGATCGGGATCGAGTCGATGCTCGGCGAGGCCCCGGCGCTCCGCGAGGCGGGCGCGGTCGCCGTATTCCCGTCGGTCGCGACGTGGGTCGAGGCGTGGCTCGGGCCCGACGAACCGGCGTCGACGCGATGACGGCGGGCGGCCATGCGATCGTCGTCGCCGATGGCGACCCGCCGACGAAGGAGGCCCTCGACCGGGCCTGGCCCGGCTGGGACGCCGAGGTCGCCGTCGTGATCGCGGCCGACGGGGGCGCCCGTACCGCGGAGCGCCTCGGCCTCCGGCTCGACGCGGTCGTCGGGGACCTCGACTCGCTCGGCGAGGAGGCGGCGGCGACGCTCGAGCGCCATGGCGTGAGCGTCATCCGATCGCCGGCGGCGAAGGACGAGACCGATACCGAGCTGGCGATCGTGGAGGCGGCCCGCCGGGGTGCCCGGTCGGTCGCGATCGTGGGCGCGCTCGGCGGCGATCGCGTCGACCATGGCCTCGCGAACGTCGGCCTCCTCGGCCATCCTGCGCTCGCCGGCCTGGGCGCGACGATCGTGGACCGGCGGGCCCGTCTCTCGCTGCTCACGGCGTCGCCGGACGAACGACCGGTCGAGCGCCGACTGCCAGGCCCGAACGGCGGGCTCATCTCCCTCATCCCGTTCGGCGGTGACGCGGTCGGCGTGACGACGGCCGGGCTCCGATACTCGCTGCGTGACGAGGATCTGCCGGTCTCGGCTCCGCGGGGCGTGTCGAACGTCCGCGTCGGGCCGGTCGCCTCGGTCCGACTCCGGCGCGGCCGGCTGCTGATCGTCGAGGTCGCTGCTACGCTCGACCGATGACGGATCAACAGTCGACGACCCAGGCGGGCGCGACCGCCGACGAGCGCCGGACGCCGCAGGTCGGCGACGCGGCGCCGGACTTCTCGCTCCCCGACGGCGACGGAAACCAGCATCGCCTGGCCGATCGGCACGGCCGATGGACGATCGTCTACTTCTACCCGGAGGACGACACGACCGGCTGCACGACCGAGGCCTGCCAGTTTCGCGACCTCGACGAGCAGATCCGCGACCGACGCGCCGACATCTGGGGGATCAGCCCGGACGACGCGGCGAGCCACCGCCGCTTCCGCGAGAAGTACGGACTGCCGTTCACGCTGCTGTCCGACACGGACCACGCGGTGAGCGAGGCGTATGGCGCCTGGGGTCCGAAGGTGAGCTACGGCCGCGAGACGATCGGCCTGACCCGCTCGACCTATCTCGTCGACCCCGAGGGACGCATCGCGCGCGCCTGGCCGCGGGTCAAGGCCGACGGTCACGCGGCCGTCGTCCTGTCCGCCCTCGACGAGGTCGGCGCGGCGCCTGCATGAGGCCCGATGGCGAACTGAGGCTTCGCTCGTGGGGGGAGACGAGCGAAGCCTCGCGCGGATGCTAGCACCGTGACAATCGGCCGCGAGGACGGTTCGGCCGGCGTGGAAACGGCCCACGGCTGGCGTCCGAAGCGGTTCATGGTGATCGTCGCCCACCCAGACGACGCCGATTTCGGTCCCGCCGCTGCGGTCGCCCGCTGGATCGACGACGGTGCCGAGGGCTGGCTCGTCTGCTGCACGAGCGGCGACGCGGGCGCGGAGGATCCCGAGATCGACCCGGTCGAGCTGGCGTCGATCCGCGAGCGCGAGCAGCGTGACGCGGCCGGCGTCGTCGGCTATGCCGGCGTCACGTTCCTCCACCAGCCCGACGGGGCCCTGGCGAACGACCTTCCGCTGCGCGAGCTGCTCGTCCGCGAGATCCGGCGCTTCCGCCCGGACGCGGTGCTCTGCACGGACCCCGAGGTGATCTTCTACCGAGGCGGCGGAGTCAACCACACCGACCACCGAACGGCTGGGATGGCGGCCGTGGATGCCGTCTACCCCGCCGCGCGGAACCCGATGGCGTTCCCGTGGCTGTACCGCGAAGGCCTCGAGAAGCACTATGTCCGGCGGCTGTACCTCTTCTGGACCGAGCGTCCGAACGTCTGGATCGACGTCTCCTCGACCGTCGACCGCAAGATCGCCGCGCTCCGGGCGCACGCCAGCCAGATATCCGACATGGAACGCCTCGAGGCCCGGGTCCGCGAATGGGCTGCCGAGGAGGGAGCGCGGATCGGATCGGCGGCCGCGGAGGCGCTCCGCGTCGTCGTCATCGAGGAGGACGAGGACGAGTCCGGGACGGGCGCGGCCGAGGCCGAGGCGGCGGAGTCGACCGCCGAGGTCTGACGGGCCTGGGCCCGGACGGACTGCGAGCCCCTCAGCGGGCAGGTTCGAGGAGGACCGGCCGGACCCGTCCCCAGGCGTTCCAGATCTCGGTCAGCGCGTCCGCTCGTCGGCCGAGGAGCGAGACGAGCTCGCCGAGCGTGAAGCCGCCCGCGGCGCCGATGAGGTACTCGTCGGCTGCCACCCGGACGTCGCGATAGAGATCGGCCGCCTCGGTCTCGTTCGGCCAGCGCCGGATGCGCATCGGGTCGAGGCCCGCGTATCCGACCGCGAGCGACAGGTCACGCTGGGCGGGGACCCGATCGTCGAGCCAGCCGCCGAGCCCGTCGAAGCGGTAGCCGAGCGAGGCGAGAGCCGCGGCGATCTCGCGGTTCTGGGACCGATCGAACGCGCCCCAGAACGGATGCTCGGTCGGGAAGTCGAGCGACGCGGCCTCGATCGCCCGGTCGACGATCGCTTCGAGGAAACGGCCGAGCTCGAGCGTCCACGTCCGTCGGGCGACGGCATCGTCGCCCGCGATCGCCGCCGCAGCCCGGGCGAGCGCGGCGCGGTCGCCGCGGAGAAGAGCCACGACGAGCGGCTCGCCGTTGGCGATGGCGGCCGCCATCTCGTCGTCGGTCTCGCCGGCGTCCTCGGCGTCGGGGAGGGGTGCCCGCACGAGGGCAGCCCGCAGGGGCGTCGCCGGAGTGGATGGTGGCGCTCCGGCCTCCTCGCGGTTCGCGGCCTCCTCGCAGTCGGCGACGGCCTGGCGGGCCCCGAGGCAGGTCTCCTCGGCCGCCTCCGCGGCGATCCGGGCGGCGTCGGACTCGACCGCGAGCCGTTCGAGCCGCGGCACGAGCTCGACGGCCGCGGCCCGCTCCCGTGCGGCCGCGTCGGCCGAGCCGCGGGTCGCGCCGTTGATGGCGTTGATCTCACCGAGCCAGGCTCGTGCCGCTTCCTCGAGGTCGGCCCGCGTCCGCGCGCCGTCGCGGGCCCGACGGAACGCCTGCTGGGCCGCCTCCTTCGCGGCCCGGATCCGGACGGGATCGCCCGTTGCGGCCGCCCGGTCGGCCCGATCCTGGTGCTGGTCGTAGATCCGTTGGAGGTCGCGGAGCGCGGCCGCGGTCGCCGTGGCTCGCTCCAACGCCGTCGCGGCGAGCGCGCATCGCTCGTCGGCCACGCGTCGCAGGTCGCCGCACGGACCCCTCGCCGGTGGCGGACTCTCCGTGCCGCCGTCGGCCTGCATCGAGGTCGGGCCCGAGGCCGCGGGGCGCTGCTCCGCGAGCGCGATCGGCGCCTGCCGAGACGGCACCGCTTCGGCCCGGCCGGTGCCGTCTGCTCCGGCGGCCGCCGCGAGAGTCCGCTCCGGGCCGAGGACGGACGTGGCCCGCCGCTCCGCCGCCCGCAGGGCCTCGTCCACGCCGGCCGCTCCCGGCTCCGGCCCGACCGGGATTCCGACCGGGTAGCGACGTGCCGGCGGGCGTGGCTCGAGCACGAATGGGCCGCGACGTGGAGGCGTGGTGGCGGCACCGATCGGAACGGCGACCCGCACCGGCGTCGGCGGCCGGACCGGTTCCGGCGGCCGGACCGGCTCCGCGGGGCCGCCGACCGCCGGCTCGATGGTGGAGTCGTCGAACGACGACGTGGCGAGGGTCGACGCCCGCCGGGGCACGCTGTCGGCGGTCACGGTGACGCGGACCTCGCGCGGCGACTGTGGGCGGGCTCGCAGGACCACGACGATCGCGGCGCCGGTCGCGACGCCAAGAACGAGCCCGAGTGCGAGGAACGCAAACTCGCTCGCGGTCACCGTGTCCCTCCCGGCCGGCCGCGAGGCCGGCGGATCCTGGCGCAGCCCTGTGGTCGAGGGTAGCTGCGAGATTCCCGAGCGTCAACACGTGGCGCGGTCCGGATGGCGCGTTTTGCAGGCCCTCCGGCCCGCTGCTAGATTCCGATCACGGCGCTCGCCGCGACCCCCTTCTGCCCCCGAACCCCCAATCGGACGAAAGGCAACCGCGCTTGGCCATCGACCCCCTTCGCGACGCTCGCGAGCTGCCCGTCCTCGATGCCCCCGAGTTCCTCGTCCAGCCGGTCGACGCATCGTGGCTCCAGTGCAACATCGAGTGCCAGGAAGCCTGCCCGGTCGGGACGAACTGCCGCGGTTACCTGAATCTCGCGGCTGAGGGGCGGTTCGAGGAGGGCTACATCCTGTCCCGCGAGCCCAACCCGGTCGCGGCGATGTGTTCGTACGTTTGTTCGGCTCCGTGTGAGCGCGCGTGCCGCCGCGGCGACATCGATCGACCGCTCGCGATCCGGGCGATGAAGCGGTTCCTCGTCGAGTGGCACGAGGCGTCAGGCATTCCGGACGTCCTTCCCGAGATCACCCCACGCGCCGAGCGCGTCGCCGTCGTCGGGGCCGGCCCCGCCGGCCTCGCCGTGGCCCGCGAGCTCGCCGTCAAGGGCTACCAGGTCACCGTCTTCGACGGCCTCCCGTATGCCGGCGGGACGATGCTCATCGGCGTCCCGGCCTTCCGGCTTCCGCGCGAGGCGATCGAGATGGACGTCCGGCTCGTCGAGCGTCTCGGCGTCCGCTTCGTCTACAACACCCAGGTCGGGGTCGACGTCCAGTTCGAGGACCTCCAGCGCGACTTCGACGGGATCGCCATCACCGCGGGGGCGATGAATGCCGTCGTCCTCGACGTCCCGGGCGCCGAGCTCGAGGGCGTCCAGTACGGCGTCGACTTCATGAAGATCGCCAACCTCGGCCAACCGCTCACGGTCGGCAGGGACGTGGTCGTGATCGGCGGCGGCTACACGGCGATGGACTGCTCCCGAACGAGCCTCCGCCACGGCGCCGAGCGCGTGACGATCGCCTACCGCCGGACCCGCTCGGAGCTCGCCGTCGACGAGGAGGAGCTCGGTGAGACCGAGCGTGAGGGCGTGAGCATGGAGTTCCTCGCCAGCCCGGTCGAGGTCCTCGGCGAGGACGGCCACGTGACCGGCGTCAAGTTCATCCGCAACAAGCTCGGCGCGCCGGATGCGTCGGGACGCCGCTCGCCGGTGCCGATCGAGGGGTCGGAGTTCGTCATCAAGGCCGATGTCGTCATCCCCGCCGTGTCCCAGGCGGCCGACCTGACGTTCCTGCCGGTCGAGGCGGACTTCGAGGTCAACCGCGGCCGGGTCAAGGTCGACCCCGCGACGTACGCGACGAACGTCCGCGGCGTCTTTGCCTGTGGCGACTTCGTGACCGGCCCGACGACGCTGATCGAGGC
>DASXWX010000093.1:0-3035 GCA_036503395.1 Candidatus Limnocylindrales bacterium | reverse complement strand
GTACGGCTCCATCTCGACGAGTCCCGCCCCGTTCTCGAAGAGCGAGGGTCGGTACGCTGCGATCTCCTGGACGAGGACTTCGACGTACGGCGCCGGCCGGCCGGTGCAGAGAGCGACCGCGGGAACCGCGTCGTCGTCGCGCGAGGAGGCATTCGTCGCGGCGATGGAGGCGAGGACGCCGAGGTCGATCGGACGTCCCTCACCGGCCGTGAGGCAGCCGTCGACGTCCGCGAGGACGAGCCTGATCACCGCCGCGCGTTCACCGGCGCGGCGGCATCACGCGCGCCTGGTCCCCCCGGAAGCGGGCCCGGATCTCGGTGCCTTCTTCGTGGCGGGCCTCGGACTGGACGCGGACGACGTCGCCGCTGTCGAGGCGGACCCGGTAGTCCATCCGGTCGCCGAGGTACACGACGTGCTCCACGTGGCCGCCGAACTCGTTCACGTCGGCGCCCGCCGCGAGCGTTCCGTCCGTCGCGTCGCGACGCGTCAGCGCGATGTCGTTGGGCCGGACGAACACGAGGACGTCGTCGCCGACCGAGAGGTCGGGGTTCGGGCGGGCAAGGACGGTTCGGTCGCCGACCTCGACCCGCGCGAGCTCGTCGCCGGAATCCAGGAGTCGGCCGGACAGGAAGTTCGAGAGCCCGATGAAATCGGCGACGAACGGCGAACGCGGCTCGCCGTAGATCTCCTCCGGCGTGCCGATCTGCTCGACGACCCCGGCGTTCATGACCGCGACCCGATCCGACAGCGCGAGCGCCTCCGACTGATCGTGCGTGACGTAGACGGCGGTGATCCCGAACCGCGCCTGGAGCTCCTTGATCTCGAACCGCATCTCCTCGCGGAGCTTCGCGTCGAGGTTGGACAGCGGCTCGTCGAGGAGCAGGACGGACGGCTCGTACGCGAGGGCACGGGCGAGGCCGACGCGCTGCTGCTGGCCGCCCGACATCTGCCGCGGAAAGCGGGTCGCGAGCTGGTCGAGCCGGACCATCCGTAGGGCCGCCTCGACGCGTTGCCTGCGCTCCTCCGACGGGACGGACCGGACCTTGAGCGGGAACTCCACGTTGCCGAACGCGGTCATGTGCGGGAAGAGCGCGAAGTTCTGAAAGACCATGCCGAGGTTGCGCTTGTAGGTCGGCAGCTCGGTGACGTCACGGCCGTCGATGAAGATCCGGCCCTCGTCGGGCCGGCTGTACCCGGTCAGGCAACGGAGCGCCGTGGTCTTGCCGCAGCCGCTTGGGCCGAGGAGCGTCAGCATCTCGCCGCGCTCGACGGTGAACGAGACATGATCGTTCGCGACCAGCGCCCCATAACGCTTGGTCACGTCCCGGAACTCGATCATCGGGCCGGCGGACGCGGGCGGGCGCACGGTCGCGGTGGGAGCAGTGACGGTCACGCTCGGTATCGTAACAACGCCCGACCGCTGGCTCCGCGCGATCCGGTTCGCACGGACGTCCCTGTATCCTCGCCGCCGTGCCAGGGCAGAGTGACCATCCCGCCATCCGGCGTGTCGTCGAGGCGGCGCGTGCCAGGGGCGTCGCGATCGACGTGCGCGTCTTCGACGCCTCGACCCACACGGCCGCGGACGCCGCTGCGGCCATCGGGTGCGACCTCGGGCAGATCGTGAAGTCGCTCGTCTTCGTCAGCCGCGGCGAGGCCGGGCCTCCGGAACCGGTCGTGTGCCTCGTCTCGGGTGCGAACCGGGTCGACCTCGCGCGGCTGGCGGCCGTCGCCGGGGGTCGCGACATCCGACGAGCGAGCGCCCGCGAGGCGAACGAGCTGACCGGGTTCGTCATCGGCGGCATCCCGCCGTTCGGGCATCCGCGGCCCGTCCGGGTGATCATGGATCCCAATCTGTCGCGGTTCCCCATCGTGTGGGCCGCGGCGGGGCTCCCGACCGCGGTCTTCGGTGTCGCGCCCGGCGTGCTGCGAAGCCTCGCGAACGCCGAGGTGGCCCCGCTCGCCGCCGCGCCCGAAGCCGCGGCCTGACGCGCCGAATGCCGGCGCCGCCGCGCGACGCCGTCGTGCAGTACCCGGGCGGCATCCGCGTTCGATATCGGTGGGCCGGCAGCGGTGAGGGCGACGCGGTCTTCGCGCTCTCGGAAGCCGGCGGTTCCCTCGTCGACCTGGGCGAGCTTGTGTCGGAGGAACCCGAGCGGCTGTGCCGTGCGGAGCTGCGGGTCGACACGCCCGCCGGCTCGTGGACCGTCCGGCTCGCGTCCGCGATCTTCGACGACCCGACGGCCCTCCTGTGGGACGAGCCCGGGCTGCTCGTCGTCAAGTACGGCTTCGTGACCTACGGCCTCGCCGCGCGCGCCGGGACGCTCGAGTGGTCCCACCGATCGCGCACGCCGCTCGTCGCGATCCTCGGCAGCCCGCGGCTGGCACACGTGATCGTCCAGTCCGAGATCGAGACGTTCGCCCTGGACGCGCGGGGCGAGGTCGCGTGGCGGCTGGGGCATTCGGACGTCGTCGCCGCTGCGGACCTCGTCGGCGGCCGGCTCGTCCTGAGGAGCTACGACGGCCAGGTCACGGCACTCGATCCCGCCACCGGTCGCGCGGCGCCGCCCATGGGGACGGCGGGTGGATAACCGCCGCTGCGGCCGGGAAAGTCGTGGACAAGTGGCGTTGACCGCGGGTACCGGCGGCGACTAGCGTTGTCGTCGAGCCCGGAGGGGCCGAAAGACGCTAACGGCGGCGATTGCATCAACGCCCACGCGTCGGGACGGTTCCTTCGGGTTCGTTGATTCCCGGCGACGAGGCCCCGCGAACGTCCGCGGCCACGGGCCGACTATGATCGGCCGCCGTGATCCCCCGCCTCCTCATCGCCTTGGGACTGCTCGCGCTGCTCGCCGGCATCGCACTCATCGCGTCCTTCGGTGCGCGGCTGCGCGTCGGCCGGCTGATCGCCGGGACGCACCCGGTGTCATTGTCGGAGCTGCCGACGATCGCGGCCGCCCCTCGGCCTCGATACGTTCGCACGCAGGGCCGGATCGACAGCGACGAAGAGTTCGAGGACGCCGCTCACCGGCCGCTCG
>DASXWX010000092.1:0-6039 GCA_036503395.1 Candidatus Limnocylindrales bacterium | reverse complement strand
AGCGCAACGCGCTGCCGAGCCAGAGCAGCAGCCCGCGGCCACGGCCGCAGGAGAGTGACGTGCCGAAGATCAAGAGCCACAAGGCGGCCGCCAAGCGTCTCGGCGTGACCGGGTCGGGCAAGATCTACCGGGTCAAGTCGTGGCGTGGCCACCATCTCGAGATCAAGCCGTCACGCCGGACCCGCCGCTACGAGGGCAAGGCGATCCTCTCCGGTGGTGACGAGAAGCAGGCGAAGCGGCTGCTGCCGTACATCGAGGAGCGCAAGTAACCCATGGCCCGAGTCAAGCGCGGCGTCACCGCCCACAAGCGCCACAAGCGGCTGCTCAGCGCGGCCGAGGGCCGGCGCGGCACGCGCTCGAGGCTCGTCAAGCCCGCCCGCGAGGCGCTCCTCCATGCCCTCGCCTACGCGACCCGCGACCGCAAGCAGCGGAAGCGCCAGCTCCGCGAGTTGTGGATCATTCGGATCAACGCGGCGGCGCGCGCGAACGGGCTGTCCTACGCTCGGTTCATCGCCGGCCTCAAGGCCGCCAACGTCGAGATCGACCGCAAGATCCTGGCCGACCTCGCCGTGCGTGACGAGCGGACGTTTACGCGCATCGCGGAGGTGGCGAAGGGGTCGTAGGTCGCGAGGCCGAACCCGACGTCACCGAAGCCCTGGAGCCCGTCCGGCCCCGGGCTTCATGATTCTCCCGACGGCACGAACGACGACACTGGAGCGACGGTGGATCTCGGCCAGCTGACCGGCGAGCTCGAGCGGCTGCGCGACGACGCCCTCGAGGCGGTCGCGACCGCGCCCGACGCGGCCGCCCTCGACGCGCTCGAGACCGACGTCCTCGGGCGAAAGGGCTCGCTCACGGTCGTCCTCCGCGGTATCGGCCAGCTGCCGGCGGATGACCGGCCGAAGGTCGGGGCGATCGTCAACCCGCTCCGGGAGCAGCTCGAGCGCGCGTTCGAAGCCCGGCGCTCGACCCTCCGCGGGTCCGAGCTCGAGGCTCGCCTCGCGGCCGAGACGATCGACGTGACGACGCCGCCCCGACGGATCCCGCGGGGGACGCCCCATCCGATCATGGAGACCGCGCGCGCGATCGCCGACGTGTTCGGCCAGTTCGGGTTCGTCGTCTACGAAGGCCCGGAGGTCGAGGACGACGAGACGAACTTCCGGATGCTCAACATCCCGCCCGACCATCCCGCGCGCGACCTCTGGGACACCCTCTACGTCGACGTTCCCGGGATGCTGCTCCGGACGCACACGTCGCCGGGCCAGATCCGGGTCATGCACGGCGAGCGGCCGCCGATCCGGGCACTCCTGCCGGGCCGCTGCTTCCGCTACGAGGCGATCGACGCGTCCCACCAGACGGAGTTCTGGCAGGTCGAGGGGCTCATGGTCGATGAGGGGACCACGATGGGCGACCTCCGTGGGCTCCTCGACGAGGTCGCCCACGCGATGTGTCCGTCGGCCAAGCGCACCCGTTTCCGGCCGGGCTACTACCCGTTCACCGAGCCGTCCGTGGCGTTCGACGTCGAGTGCCTCGTCTGCGGCGGCGTGGGCTGCCCGGCCTGCTCGCGGACCGGCTGGATGACGATCCTCGGCGCGGGCATGGTCCACCCGACCGTGCTCCGCTATGGGGGCCTCGACCCGGAGGTCTACCAGGGCTTCGCGTTCGGGATGGGCGTCGAGCGGATCGCGAACCTCCGCCATGGCGTTCCCGACCTGCGCCTCTACCTCGACAACGACCTTCGATTCCTGGAGCAATTCCGGTGACCGCTCGCTTCGCGATCCGGCGCCTGCCGGCGTTGCTCTCCGCGCCCGGTCGCTCACGCACGCTCCGACTGCGCTCGCTCCCGGGCTCGTCGGCGCGTTGGCACCCATCCGCCTCGCTCGCGAGCTCGGTGCCTCCATCCTGGGGCGAGGTGGCCCGGTGAGAGTTCCGCTCAACTGGTTGCGCGACTACGTCGACGTGGATGTCGAGCCGGGGACGCTCGCCGAGCGGCTGACCGTGCTCGGGATGGAGGTGAAGGGCCTCGAACGCTGGGGTGCCGACTGGGAGAACGTCGTCGTCGGCGAGCTGCTCGAGGTGTCGCGACATCCGCGGGCGGACCGGCTGTCGCTGACGAAGGTCACGCTCGGCGACGGGTCCGAGCCGCTCGAGATCGTCTGCGGCGCGACGAACATCGCCGCGGGCCAGCGGATCCCGGTCGCGGTGCCCGGGGCGGTCCTGCCCGGCGGGCGCCGGATCGAGCGGGCCGAGAAGATGGGCGTCGTCAGCAACGGGATGCTCTGCTCGGGAGACGAGCTGGGCCTGACCTCGGATGCCGACGGGATCCTCATCCTGTCGCCCGACGCTCCGCTCGGCGAACCGCTCGTCGAGCTCTACGGCGACTGGGTCCTCGACGTCGACGTCAAGCCGAACCGTGGCGACTGCCTGTCGCTCGTGGGGCTCGCGCGCGAGGTCGCCGTCGCGACCGGCGGCTCGGCGGCCGACGTGCGTCCGCCGTCGACGGCGGTCGAGGAGGCAGGGCCCGACATCGAGTCGCGGCTGGCCGTCGACGTGCGTGACCGCGCGCTCTGCCCACGCTTCGTCGGGCGGTGGGTGAGCGACGTGCGGATCGGACCCTCGCCGGAGCGCGTCCAGATGCGGCTGCTGGCGGCGGGCATGCGCCCCGTGAGCAACGTCGTCGACGCCTCGAACTACGTGATGCTCGAGCTTGGCAAGCCGATCCACACGTTCGACGCGGCGGCCGCCGAACGGCCCGAGCTGACGGCGAAGCTCGTGGTCCGGCTCGCCCGCGAGGGCGAGCGCCTCGAGACCCTCGACCATGTCGAGCGGGAGCTGACGGCCGAGACGCTCGTCATTGCCGACGAGGAACGGCCGCTCGCGATCGCCGGGGTCATGGGCGGCGCGAACTCCGAGGTGTCGGATTCGACGCGCGCCGTCGTCATCGAATCGGCGATCTTCGATCCGGTCTCGGTCCGTCGAACGGCGTTCCGCTACGGCCTTCGCTCCGAGGCGAGCCTCCGCTTCGAGAAGGGCCAGGAGACGCGGCTCGCGCGGCTGGGTGCCGACCGGACGGCGCGCCTCATTCACGAGTGGGCCGGCGGCACGGTCTCGCGCGGGCGTATCGACACCGCACCCGACGAGCCCGGCCCGCTCCGGGTCACCTTCCGGCCGGGGCGCGTCAACCGCCTCCTCGGCACGGAGCTCGGGGCGGACGAGCAGCGGACGCTGCTCGAGCGGGTCGGCGTGGCGACGGAAGAGTCCACGCCGGGCGCGCTCGTCACGGTCGCCACCGTCCCCGAGAACCTGCTCGTCGAGCCGGTCGCGGGGGAGGGGATCGACGCCCTGGTCCCGTCCTGGCGCCGCGATCTCGTGCTCGAGGCGGACGTCGCCGAGGAGGTCGCGCGCGTCAGCGGCTACGAGACCGTCCCGCCGGTCACGCCCGACACCGCGATGCCGCCGTTCCGGCCGGACCCGCTCGAGGTCCGGGACACCGTCCGCGCCGCGCTCGCCGGCCCGGGGCTCCACGAGGTCGCGACCTACGCGCTCGTGGCGCCGGATGAGCTCGAGACGTTTCCGCTCGCGGCGAACGAGGCGGTCGCCGAGGGCGAGACCGCCGCCGGCGGCCGGCCGATCCGGGTGACGAACCCGCTCAGCTCACAGCACTCGGTGCTCCGGCAGCGGCTGCTGCCGAGCCTCCTTCGCGTCGTCGACGCGAACGGCCGCCAGGGCCGCGACGACGTCGCCATCTTCGAGGTCGGCAAGGGCTATGGCGCCGAGGCGAACGGCGCGCCCGAGCGAACCCGCGAGTGGTGGCGGCTCGCGTTCGTCCTGGCGGGGTGCGCTCGGCCGCAGCACTGGGCCGACGAGGCGCGAGGCTGGGATCTCGATGACGCCAAGGGCCTCGTTGCCCTGATCGCCGAACGCCTGGGCTTCGACATGCCGGCGTTCGCGGCCCTGACCGACGACGCCGCGCTTCATCCCGGGCGCGCCGCGACGGCGCTCTCAGGCGCGAGCGACGTGCCGGCGGATGCCGGTCCGGCACTCGCGGGACGGCTCGGCTTCCTCCACCCGCGCCTCGTCGAGGCCCTCGAGCTCCGATCCGACGTGGTCGTCGCGGAGCTCTCGATCCGGGGTCTGGCGGCCGGCACCCTGGACCCTGTTCGGCTCGTGCCGCCGTCCCGCCACCCCGCGGTCGAGCGCGACCTGGCGATCGTGGTCGGCGAGGACCTTGCCGCGGGAACGGTCGCGGACGCGATCCGGGCCGCAGGCGGTCCGCTCCTCGGCGAGGTCACGCTGTTCGACGTCTACCGCGGCGCGCCGCTCGACCCGGCCACGAAGTCCCTCGCCCACCGGCTCGTGTTCCGGGCCGACCGGACCCTCACGGAGGACGAGGTCGATCGGGCGGTCGCCTCGATCGTGGACGCGGTTGGCACGACGGTGGGCGGCCGGATCCGGACCTGATCCGGGACGTTTGGGGTAGTTGTGAGCCGCCGATCGGCGCTGCTAGGCTGACGTGCCCTCCCGTGACGTTCGGGGCGTTCGCGGGGGCTGCCAGAGGGGACCATGGACGTCTCGAAGTTCCTCGGGTCGCTGAGCGTGTTCGACCTGCTCGTGATCCTGTTCCTGTTCGCGATGTTCGTGCTCGGGTTCGCCCAGGGCACCATCCGGCGTTTGCTCGGTCTCGCCTCGATCGTGTTCTCGTTCCTGCTCGCGTCGCAGCTGCGCGACCCGGTCGGCGGCTTCCTCGCCGCGAACTGGACCCAGCTGCCCAAGGACTACGACGTGATGTTCGGCTACCTCGTCGTGTTCGTTGCCGCGGCCGTCGCCTTTTCGGTCGTGATCCAGGGCTTCTACCGGAAGCAGCCGCTGTTCGAGAAGTACACGATCGTCGACGAGGTCATCGGCGGCCTCCTCGGCATCGTCCAGGCGGTCGTGATCCTCGCGGCGCTCATCGTGATCCTCGACTCGTTCTATCGGATCCCGGGCGTTGCCCCGGACAACGACGAGCTCAAGGTCCTCCGCGACGTCTTCAACGCCTACAACGACTCGCGCACGGCGGCGGTCTTCCGGGATGCCATCATCCCGGCCTCGTTCGCGGTGATCGGCGGCCTGGTTCCCGGCGAGGTCCGGAGCTTCTTCGGCGGCTGACGCCGTCGGCCCTCGACGCCCGACGCGCGGAGCCTGACCCGGCCGTCCGCTAGCCTCGGGCGGTGTTCCCGACGGATCCGTTCGATCGCGCGCTGCTCGCCGGCGACCCCATCGTGGCGGCGCGATCCCTCCTCGGCGCGATCCTGATCCGCGAGCCCGACCGCGCCGGCCGCATCGTCGAGGTCGAGGCCTATGTCGGGGCCGAGGACGAGGCGTGTCACGCCCGGTTCGGCCGGACCGATCGGAACCGGGTCATGTGGGGCGGTCCGGGGATCGCCTACGTGTACCTTGTCTACGGGATGTACGACTGCCTCAACGTCGTCGTCGAACCCGTGAACCGGCCTGCCGCCGTGCTCGTGCGCGCGGTCGAGCCGCTCGTCGGGATCGACGCGATGCGCACCGCACGCCTGGCTCACGCCCGCGCCCGTCGACGGGCGTGGGGCGAGGAGCGGCTGCGCGCCGAGGCGGCCCGTCTCGACGGCCTCGACCCACCGCGCGTCGCGTCGGGGCCGGGCGCGGTCGCAGCGGCCTTCTCGATCGACCGTTCGGATACCGGCCTCGACCTCTGCGACGCGGGGGCGCCGCTCCGGCTGGCGGCAGGCACGGCTCCCACGGCGATCGGGGTCTCGCCGCGGATCGGAATCGGCTACGCGCACGAGCCATGGCTCTCGATGCCGTGGCGGCTGTTCGACCCGGCGAGCGTCGCCGTGTCCGGTCCGGGTTCGGCGGCACGCAGGCGCCGCACCGCGTCGCGCTGATGGACCGCCGCTCGCTCGAGCTCCTCGAGTTCCCGCAGGTCCGTGGCCGACTCGCGGCAGCGACCGCGTTCCCGCCCTCGCGGCGCCTGGCCGAGAGCCTCGAGCCGTCGGACGAGCCCGTGATCGTCGCGCG
>DASXWX010000091.1:0-2737 GCA_036503395.1 Candidatus Limnocylindrales bacterium | reverse complement strand
GACCCCCTTCTACGCCGAGGCCTTCCGCCAGCCGTCGGCCGTGTTCGTCTCCGAGCTCGGCATCCCCCGGACCGACCTGCTGTTCGGGCCCGACCGCGACGCGCGTGCGGCATCCGTCCGCGAGCGCTACGCGATCCCGCGGGACCGACGCGTCGTTCTCTACGCGCCGACGTTCCGGGGCGACCGGATCGTCGACGCAAGGGCCGACAGCCTGCTCGACTTCGAGGCGCTCGCCGCGGTCGTCGGAGAGGACCACGTCGTCCTCGCCCGGCTGCACCCGTTCGTCCGCTCCCGGCTCGACATCCCCGAGTGGCTCCGCGGGTTCGTCGTCGACGCCTCAGGCGCGCCCGAGCTCAACGAGCTGATGCTCGCGAGCGACGTGCTCGTGACCGACTACTCGAGCGCGGTCTTCGAGTTCGCGCTCCTGGACCGTCCGATCGCGATCTTCGCGCCCGATCTCGACGCCTACGAGCGCGAACGCGACCTCTACCTGGACATCCGGACGGAGCTGCCGGCGCCCGTCCTGGAGACGCCGGACGCGGTCGCCGCCTGGCTCCGGTCGGGCGCGGCAGACATGGAGCGCGTGCAGGCGTTCGCGACGCGTTGGTTCACTGTCGCCGATGGGCACGCGACTGAGCGGTTCGTCGACCGGGTCGTCGAGCCGGCACTCCGGGGCGAAAAGGTGACCGCGGCCGACCTGAGGGAGCGGGCACCCTCCCCGCCGAGCGGGTAATCGCCCTCCGAGGATCAAGCCTCCTCGCGCTCGACGACCTCGCGAGGCGCAGGCAGGACGCGCGGGGGCGGGACGTCCGAGACGTTCGGCACGAACGAGGCGGCCATCGAGGTCGACGCGACCTGCTCCTGCTCCTCGACCGAGAGGATCCCGAGCCGACCGAGCTGGGCGAGCTCGTCGCGGATGTACGTCTTGAGCATCTCCGGCCCGTCGGTGCTGATCGAGAACCGGACACCGTTGCGCCGGAGGGTGTCGAAGATCCAGCGGAACTCGTCCCAGCCCGAGACCACGCCCGTGTTGAGGTTCGACGAGGGGCAGATCTCGAGAACGATCCCCCGTTCGCGGATCATCTCCATCGCCCGCGGGTCGTAGGCGGCCTTCACGCCGTGACCGATGCGGTCCGGCTCGAGCAGCTCGACGGCCCGGGCGACCTCCTCGACGGGTCCGGCCTCGCCGGTGTGTACCGTCAGCCCGAGCCCGTACTGGCGGGCGCGACGGTACAGGCGGCGGTAGTCCGCGACGCGGAACGTCGCCGATTCGGGACCGGCGATGTCGATGCCCACGACTCCCCTGTCGCGCCACGCGATCGCCTTCTCGGCGATGATCTCGTTGAGCTCGTAGGGGAACGCACGGTCGAGGCAGAAGATCAGGCCGGGCTTCACGGGATACTCGAGCGTCGCCTTGTCCATGCCCCGGACGGCGGCGGCGATGATGTGGTCGAGGTCCTGCTCGCCGCCCCGGTTGCGCTTCATCGGGTTGAAGCGCAGCTCCATCGTCGTGACGTTGTTCTTCCGGTAGGCGCCGCCGACGACCTCGTAGACCGCTCGCTCGATCGCGATCGGACTCGACTGGATCAGCTCGGTCCAGTGGAACAGCTGGAGGTAGCCGTCGAAGCTCTTCGGCCGGCGGGCGCTGACCGTGATGAGCTCGCGGAACTCCCAGTAGTCGCGGGTCGGCAGCTTGATGCCCTGGGCGTGCGCGACGGACCACATGATGGCCGGGGTGACCGCGGCGCCGAGGTGGCAGTGGAGCTCGGCGAGGGGGATCCGGCGGGACAGCTGACGCGGCACGCATCCGAGGATAGCCGAGCGATCAGGCGGTCCGACTGTCCTCGAGCGGCGCCTCAGCAGCGGAATCGTCCGGCGCCCTGTCCCAACCCATCGTCCTCATCTCCGAGCCGGGCGTGTCGAGCCTCACCTCGCCGCCGGTCGCCGCTTCGACGGCCGTCAGCGGCACGTAGAGCGACGCGCCGACCTCGCCCTCGACCCGTATCCAGCTCGCGGTCACCTCCCGCACCTCGCCGATCCGCTCCTCGTCGCTGTCGTAGACGTCCCAGCCCTCGGCAACCAGGTCGTCGGTATCGGGTTCGGCCATCGTCGGTCCTCCGCTGCTCACCGGAATGGTCGTGGCTCGTCCCCGCGGCGACGCCTCCGACAGACACCCTCCTCGCGTGGCGGCGACGTTGCAGAACCGGCGAGAGGTGACTTCCGTACCGCTCCGCGACTGGCGCCCAAGGGGTACGGTTCGCGCGGCGCCGCCTCGTCCGCGGCGACGATCACGCTCGCATGTGGGGAAGCTCAGCGAGATGTCCAGGTTCTTCAAGCTCGTCATGGTCGCGGTCGCGGCCGTGCTCGCCGGCTGCTCGTCGACGCCGGCCTCCCAGACGGACCCGTACGCGATCGCCAAGACCGCCGCAGCCTCGCCGTGGGAGCGGGTCCAGGTCGACATGGGCCTCAAGGCAACGAGTGGCGGCGAGATCATCCAGCTCGATCCCGGGGCGATCCGCTTCGTCGTGGACACGAAGGCCGGCAAGGGCTCGTTCCACATGTCGCTGCCGGCCTCGTCGCTCGGCGCCGATGCGGCGAGCCTGGCGATGCTCGGCATCACGAGCGGCTCGATCGATCTCGACGTCCTCTACGACGGCGACGC
Source organism: Candidatus Limnocylindrales bacterium (assembly GCA_036503395.1). Classification (GTDB taxonomy): domain Bacteria; phylum Chloroflexota; class Limnocylindria; order Limnocylindrales; family CSP1-4; genus DASSHA01. Next base: position 75 of record DASXWX010000091.1, on the reverse strand, counting down.
CCTCTACGCGAAGAGCCCGCTCGCGGCCACGCTCCTGCCGGCCCTTCTCGCCCAGTCCGGCAGCGTCCCCTCGGG